>JAYWHQ010000001.1:0-6301 GCA_043777655.1 Allobosea sp.
ATCTGGCGAGTTGGTCGATTGCCGCCAAGCCTTCCACGGTCATCAGGGCCTGGCCCGACGGGAACAGCACCTCGGACTGGAACACAAAGCGGTCGCCGACGATGCGGATGTCGCTGCGGTCGCCCAGCAGTTCGCGCAGCCGGCCGAAGAACTCGGAGCGATAGCGCGCCAGTTCCTGCACGCGCTGGGCCAGCGCCACGTTCAGCCTGCTGCCCAGGTCGGCAATGCGGGCTTGCGCGTCCTTGTCCTTGGCCTCTGACGCCGACAGCGCCTCCTCAAGTGCAGCCAGTTGGCGACGCATGGCTGCAATCTGCTGGTTCAGCAGGTCCAGGACGGCTTGCGCGCGGGCTGACAGGGCCTTCTCGGCGTCGAGTGCGCCCTGGGTTGCCCCGAGCCTGGCCTGGGCATCGGCGGCCCCGCCATCGAGCAGGCCTTGCAGGCGCCCGCGTTCGATCTGCTCACGTGTCAAGGTTGATTGCAGCAGCGTGAGATTGTCCTCGGCCTGTTTCTTGGCAGAGCGCTCAAGTGCCAGCAGATCCGTGAGTTCCGAAATCTGGCGTTCGAGGCGCTGAAGTGCGGCGTCCTTGCCGGTCAACTCCTGCGACAGGAAAAACTGACCCAGCACGAACACCGACAGCAGGAACACAATCCCGATGAGCAGGGTCGCAAGCGCGTCGACAAAGCCCGGCCAGTAGTTGGGCTCCTCGCGGCGGCGGGCACGGGAGAGCGCCATGGCTCAGTTCTCCGGCACGCGATCGGCAACCAGCCGATTGATCAGGCGTGTCAGCTCTTTCTCGCGTGTGGCCTGCGCTTCCACCCAGTCGCGGATAAGCTGCTGTTCCGTGCGCATGTGCTGCACCAGCCCCTGCACGCCCTCGGCCAGGCTGGCCATGGCCTGCGTGTTCGCCTGATTGCCGGCGCGGCTGCCGCTGCCCTCGTTCATCGCGAGGTTGAGCCTGGCCATCTGCTGAGCCAGATCCTGTCCGTTGAAGCCGGGCGACTCGGCGCCTGTGCGCAGACCCAGCCAGTCTTCCAGGCTGTTCCGGAACCGGCGCTGGCCTGATGCGAGTTGCAGGTCGAGAAAACCGAGAACCAGCGAACCGGCAATGCCAAACAGCGAGGATGAGAAGGACAGGCCCATGCCTGCCAGCGGCGCGGCCAGGCCGGCCTTCAGCTCCTCGAACAGCACACCGGCATCGGCCCCTGTGCGCAGGGTCTTGATGACATTGCCGACCGAGCTGACCGTCTCAAGCAGGCCCCAGAATGTGCCCAGAAGGCCCAGAAACACCAGAAGCCCGCCGAGATAGCGCGTGGTCTCGCACCCGTCATCGAGCCTGACGGCGACCGATTCGAGCGCTGCTGTCGCCTGTTGCGGGGGCAAGGCCGCGCGCGCCAGCAAAGGCCAGTGCGGCAAGAGGGGCGAGAGCGTGACGGAGCGTTCAAGCCCTGCTGGATCTCCGCTGCGGTCCAGCGCATTGGCAAGCCTTGCCTCGCGCCACAATCGCCAGAACTCACGCAGCACCATCAGGATGCCAACCGCCAGCACGCCGAGGATGAGCCCGTTCAGGCCCGGATTGGCCATGAAGGCGCTGAGCAGCGGACCTTGCAGGATGAAGCCGGCGAAGCCAAGCAGGGCCAGAAAGACCACGACGCGAAAGACATGGCGCGCCGGTCCTGCAAACAGGGTGCGGCTTGCAGGCAGAGTGTCAGGGTCGGACTGGGCCACGATCGTCATAGGTCAGCATCCGTCTTCATCTCGAGGACGACGACTGTCACCTGTGTATGTGACAGGATCAAGCTGGTTTTGCGTTCAGGACGCTGCCTTCAGTGCTGAGCGCAGCTCACGTTCGGCCGCCTCGTTGCCGCAAAGGATGTCGCGGGCCTCCGGAATGTCCTTGCCATCGAGCGTCACGAGCGTGCCACCGGCTTCACGGATCAGCACGGAGGCCGCAGCATAATCCCAGCTGTGCAGGTTGCGCTCATAGTAGCCGTCAAGCCTTCCGCAGGCGACATAGGCGATGTCGAGCGCGGCTGCGCCCATGCGCCGCACGCTGCCGAAACGCGGCAGGACAACGGCCAGTTCGCGCAGGTACACAGGCTGGCCGCCAAGGCTGAGATTGGGGCTGCCAATGCCGATCAGCATCTGTGTTGGGTCTGTCCGGCCCGACACGCGGCAGCGCTTGTTGTTGATGTAGGCACCCTTGCCCTTTTCGGCGACGAACATCTCGTCCTTGATCGGGTCATAGACGACGCCCGCCACCATCTGGCCCTCGCGTTCGAGCGCCACCGAGATGTTGAAATGCGGGATTCCATGCAGGAAATTGAACGTGCCATCCAGCGGATCGATGTGCCAGCGGTTGGCCTTGTCGGTGCCATCGACAATGCCCCCCTCTTCCAGAATGAACCCATAGCCTGGCCGGGCCTTTTCCAGCATCTCGCGCAGGATTTCCTCGGCGCGATGATCGGCCTTGGAGACGAAATCGCCCGGCCCCTTGCGCAGCACCTGCAGCTGCTCGACCTCGCCGAAGTCGCGCTTCAACGTGCGCGATGCCTTGATTACGGCATCGGTCATCACGGTCATCAGGGGGGAGCGGATCATGGTCGGGCACTCTTTTGCGAAACAGGGCGCTGGAGTGGCGGCTTAGCGCGCGCGCGTCAAGGCATTGCTCTCGATTCGGCTGGCCGCCAGATCATAGGCGCGGGCGCGATCGGCCCCGCTGAGCTGGTCCAGCACGCGCTCGAGCGTCGCATCACCCAGCCCTTGCGCCTTGGCCGCCAGGTGCCAGCCGACGGCCTCGACAGGATTGAGCGGCAGGCCCCGCCCGCTGGCATAGAGGCGTGCCAGCCTGTTCTGCGCAATCGCATTGCCTTTGGCCGCTGCGCGCTGGAACAGACGTGCTGCCGCGCGCTCATCACGCCCGGTGCCATTGCCGTTGAAGGTCATGATGGCGAGCTCGACCTCGCCGGCCAGCGATCCATTGCTGGCGGCCCGGCGCATCAGGTCAGCGGCGATGTCAGGGTCAGCTGCAACACCTCTCCCTGTCTTGACCAGCACGCCAAGCGCATGCTGCGCCTCGCCAATTTCGGCATCTGTCGCAATGCGCAACAGTGCGATGGCGCGCGGCAGGTCGACATCCGTGCCGGAAGCGAGCTTGCGCAGGGCAAGGCTGTAGGCAGCTTCGGGCTGCCCCTTGTCAGCTGCCTGCTCCATCAGCGCAACGCCTCTGGCCTCATCCTTTGCGGTGCCACTGCCTGCGATGAGGGCGGCTGCATAGGCATGCTGCGCATTGAGATCGCCGCGCTCGAAGGCGAGCCTGTACCATTCGGTGGCGCGCGCCGGATCACGCCGCACACCCAGGCCCTGCCGGTAGAGCTCGCCAAGCAGGGTCATGGCCGCAGCATCATCGGCCGATTTTTCAAGCCGCAACGTCGCTTCCTTGAAGGCAGAGAGAAAATAGCCATTCTGAAAAGCTGCAAAGGCGACATCTGGCTCAACCTTGCGCTGCTGGGTCTGGGCGGTGTTGGCAAACAATGCCAGGGCCAGCCCGGCGGCAAGTGCCGGCGCCGCGCGATGACGGCGCGGGCTCATCAGGCGCGCACCTTGGGTCGCGCCGTTGCAGCAAGCGCGGCCTCTGCAGCCTGGATGGTTGCGGCGATGTCTGCCCCATCGGCAAAGGCCCAGGCGCAGAGCGCAACGAACTCGGCGCCGGTTTCGGCGAGGGTGGCCACGGATTCCAGATCGGGCGCGCAAACGACGCAGGGCGTCTCGAACAGTTCCGCCCACCAGCCGGCGCGCTCGACCATCGCCGACAGGGGCGGCCAGCTGCCATCCTCGCGCTGCTCGCCGAACATGACATAGTCGACACCAGCCTCGCCCGCTTCCATTGCGTCATGCCGGGCGCGAAGGTTGCCCGCCCCCAGAATGCGCTCGCCTTTCAACGTGGTGCGGGCGGCAGCGATCGTGTCAGACTGGCCAGACATGTGCACGCCATCGGCGCCGCCGCGCACGGCAATGGTCGCGTCGGTCTCGACCACAAGCGCTGCACCTTTTGCCTGCACCAGCGGTGCGAGTTCCTTGATGAGGTTGATGAGGCTGCGCTCGTCGTCGGGCGCCGGGCGCAGCAGGATGGCGGCAATGTCGCCAGCGGCAAGGGCTGCTTCCAGCTGTGGTAAAAAGGCCGCCGCATCGCCAATGACAGGCGTGACAAGCATCAGGCGGGTGCGGTTGGTGTTCTGGCTGCTCATGATCGGCGCACACGGCCCATCAGATGGTCCAATGTCAAGACCGCAAGCCCCGCCACCAGCCCCCAGAAGGCCGGCCCGATGCCAAACAGCGTAAGGCTGGAGGCGGCCACCGCGAAGGTGATGACAGCCGCAAAGCGCTGGTTCTCTCTGCCCATCGCCGTGCCAAGCGCGCCTGCCAGCGAGCCGATGAGGCCAAGGCCTGCCACCGCCACAATCAGCGCTTTGGGCATGGCGAGGATCAGCGCCAGAACGGGCACGGTTGAAAGCGCGATGGCGATCCAGATCGCGCCATACCAGAGGCCTGCGATCCAGCGTTTTGCAGGATCCGGGTGGGTGTCGGGGCCGGTGCAGATTGCTGCGCTGATCGCGGCCATATTGACCATGTGCGAGCCAAAAGGTGCCGTCAGCAGTGAGGTGAAGCCAGTGACGGCGAGTGCGGCCGATGTGGGCGGCTCATAGCCGGCGGCGCGCAGCACGGCGAAACCCGGCAGGTTCTGTGCGGCCATCGTGACGAGATAGAGCGGCACACCCAGCCCGATCAGCGTGGCGAGATCAAAGCTCGGCGGGATGTAAACCATCACAGGCATCAGCGATGGGATGGCGGGCCATTGCGCCAGACCTGTAGCGGTGGCGGCCAGAATGCCCACAAGCAACGCTGCAATCACTGCGCCGAACGGGTTGATGAGCCTGACAATCAGAAACACCGCCAGCAGCAAGCCGACAAAAAGCGGCATCGTGCGCATCTCGTCGAACACGCCAATGACAAAGCGGAAGATGACACCCGCCAGCATGGCAGACGCGATGGGCATGGGGATGCGCGCCACCAGCGCGCCCAGCGGACGGAACAGCGCCGTGAGGAGCATCAGAGCAGCTGCCAGCAGGAAGGCGCCGACAGCCTGATTCATGGTGATGCCGCTGGTGGCGGCGATGAGTGCTGCCCCCGGTGTTGACCAGGCGCAGATGATCGGCATGCGATAGCGCCAGCTGAGCAGGAGTGCAGCAACGCCCTTGGCGAGGCAGAGCCCGACGATCCACGAAACTGTCTGGTCTTGTGTGGCGCCCATGGCCTGCGCTGCGGCCAGCACGAGCGCGACCGAGGCGGCATAGCCGACGAAGGCGGCGACAAGAGCGGAGAAGAACTGGGACAGGGGAGAAGCCTCCGGATCGCATGATCAGGCGCAAGGCACTTGTGCTGCGCTGGCGGACTTCGCCTCTACAACGCCTTGGGCAGTTTCTTCAACCTCGCGCGCAGCCAGGCGATCTTCAAGGCGTCGATCAGCTCTGCCTCTGATGCCAGAGCCAGCCGGGCTGTCGTCCAGCCCTGCTTGCCCCAGCCGCCTGCCACCGGCGAAAACACATCGGGCGCGAGCAGGCATTTGAACTCCTGCTCATCTGGCTGGAGCTTGATGTTGGCCGTCAGGCCGTCCGGCGCCAGCGTGGCGTAGGTGCGGACCACGCGAAAGGCCGTGCGGTCCATATACGGTTCGGCGCTGGTGCCCTTGAAGCCCAGCGCCAGCCGCTTGAAATCGTCGGCGTCTGCCATTTGCGCGGCCTCAAGCCGCCTTTGATGCGCCGATGACCGGGTTCAGCTCGCCCTTGGCGTAGCGTTTCGCCATCTCGGCGGTGGTCAGCACGCGCTTGATCTTCGAAGCCTGGCCAGCGGTGTTGAACTCCTGCAGGCGCTGCTTGCAGAGCGCGGCCATCGCTTCCATCGCGGGCTTGAGATATTTGCGGGGGTCGAACTCGCCCGGATGCTCCGACAGGATTTTCCGGATCTGGCCGGTCATCGCCATGCGGTTGTCGGTGTCGATGTTGATCTTGCGCACGCCATGCTTGATGCCGCGCTGGATCTCTTCCACCGGCACGCCCCAGGTCGGCTTCATCTGGCCGCCATAGGCGTTGATGATGTCCTGCAGCTCCTGCGGCACGGAAGACGAGCCGTGCATCACCAGATGGGTGCCGGGCAACTTGCGATGGATTTCCTCGATGACGTTCATCGCCAGCACCTTGCCGTCGGGCTTGCGCGTGAACTTGTAGGCGCCGTGGCTGGTGCCCA
>JAYWHQ010000002.1:0-1889 GCA_043777655.1 Allobosea sp.
TTTGTCCCGCCGTGATGCCATGGTCGTCCAGCGCACCTGCCCAGGCGCGCGCCAGCGCAATCTGGCCGACGGCAGCCGCCGCCTGGCTCTCTTCAAGCTTGAGCGCGCCAGCAGGCAGCTTCAGCACCGTGCGCCCAAGCGCGATAGCGCCAGACGAGACCACCAGCACATCGCAACCGCGTGCATGCAGGCCCGCAATGTCGGATGCCAGCGCCGCCAGCCAGGCTTCCCGCTGGCGCCCGAGCGCGCGGTCCACCAGCAGGCTGGAGCCCACCTTGATGACGATGCGGCGGAAGGAGGCGAGGGTGGGGGTCATATGGCAAGCAGTGTCAGTCAAAGCCAAGATTCACATCGGTGTGGATGAAGTCATTGCCCTTATAGATGAGTGGCACACGCGCAACCTTTGCAACCGCATAAGCCATGCAGTCGCCGTAGTTGATCTGGGCCGCGTGGCCGCTACCACGCCCAAAACGGAGCATCGCCGCCACAGCTGCCTCGTGATGGGCCTGCGAAAAATCGATGGCCGTGACATTGCTCTGGGCCAGCATTTGATCGATCAAGTCTTCCAGCTCGGAAATCCGCTTCCGATCCTTGCGGCCAAATTTGTTCGTCATCACTGTCTGGAATTCGAGCAAGGTTGGCCAGCCGATCAAACAGATATGCCTCGACAGAAGCCGTTCGTGCTCGGGATCAGCCTGCTCGCTGTCCAGAAAAATAGAGACAAGCACGGAAGTGTCAAAGGCAACGTGCTGAAGCAATATGGCCAAGGTCAAGATCTTCCGAATGACGGTGAGCCGCTCTCACGCAAGCATGAGGCGCTAGATCGGCAAACCATGCTCGTCATACATGTCGTCATGGTTGCTGTTGTCACCGGGCGGTGCGCAACCAGCCCATTTCTGTCGAAATGATGCGATGAGTTCAACGCGCTGCGCAACAGCGGCGTCGCTGAAGATATCTTCCTGCGTCTCTTTCTGCTCTGCTTTGCTGCGCAACGCATCAACCACCACAGCGGTGACGCTGCGCTTCTGCTGGCGCGCCAGCTTGTGCGCCATCTCGTAAGCCTCATCGCTGCGGATGTTCAGTTGGCGACCCATGGAGCCTTCTCCTCATGGGTCAGCTAGCACATCAGCTAGCATCGACCAACACTCAGGGCCGCCAGCCGGCCTCGGACGCGGGCGCTGTCTCGCGCTTTTCCGTGCCGCGCGCGGTCTCGATCATCGCCATCAGCGCGCGCAGGGCCTCCGGCATGCCCTGGCCGGATGTGGCCGAGATGACCAGCGGTGTGCGGTTGAGCGAGGTCTTGGCGGCACGCTTCAGGCGGGCCACCTGCTCTTTCAGCAGTTCTGGCGTCAGCGCATCCGCCTTGGAAAGGGCAACGATCTCGGGCTTTTCGTCCAGCCCATTGCCATAGGCCTCGATCTCGCCGCGCACGGTCTTGTAGGCCTTTCCCGCATGTTCACAGGTGCCATCGACCAGATGCAGCAGCACGCGGCAGCGCTCGACATGGCCGAGGAACTTGTCACCCAGCCCATGACCTTCATGCGCGCCCTCGATCAGGCCGGGAATATCGGCCAGCACGAACTCGCGGTCATCGACGCGCACGACGCCAAGGCCCGGATGCAGCGTGGTGAAAGGATAGTCGGCAATCTTGGGGCGCGCGGCGCTGACAGCGGCCAGAAAGGTCGATTTGCCGGCATTGGGCAGGCCAACGAGACCAGCATCGGCAATCAGCTTGAGGCGCAGCCAGATCCAGCGCTCCTCGCCGGGCAGTCCGGGATTGGCACGCTTGGGAGCCTGATTGGTCGAGGTCTTGAAGTGCGAATTGCCAAAGCCGCCATTGCCACCACGGCAGAGCTCGAAGGTCTGGCCGGGTTTGGTCATGTCGGCGA
>JAYWHQ010000003.1:0-1888 GCA_043777655.1 Allobosea sp.
TGCTCAAGCCGATGCGCGTCAACCTGATGGAAGCGGGCGAAAAGGTCTTCATCGATCTGTTACCCGAAAACTGGCAGGGGCAATTGCCCAACCTGCCAAAGGACGTGCTCGAAGAGCTGGCCGAGCGCGTCAGGGTCGCGGAATCCAAGGCACGCGAGGTGCAGCGCCGCAAGGAAGCCGAGGAGCCCAAGCAGCTCGCCGTGCGGGCGTCCAACCTGCCGACGCTGACACGCCTCGTGTTCGACACGCCGGCCACCACTCCGATTGCCCACAAGGTCACTGATGGCAGCATCGAGGTCACGTTCGATCTGCCGCTGCAGCTTGAAGCCGGCAAGTTGCGCCCGCTTCTGCCGCAGGGCGCAATCCTCGACTCGCTCGAGGCGAGGGCAGGCCTGCTTCAGCTGAAGCTGACGGCACCGGATGGCTGGCAGGTCCGCGCCTTCCGCGAGGATGATGGCTTTGTCATCGACATGGCGCGCCCGGCACCCAAGGGCGCTGCCGAAAGCGAGGCCAAGGCGCCGGAGCCTGCACGCCCCAATCCGAAAACGGCTGCAAAGGCACCTGCGAAAGAAACAGCAAAGCCGGTTGCAGCGGCTGCGCCTGCGATCCCGGCGCCAGTCCAGCCAGGCATGGAGGCTGTCTCCGCAAAGCCTGCAGCTGATGTTGCTCCCGTGGCCGAGGAAAACCTCGGCCCGCGTCCGGTCAGCGTGAAAGCAACAATGGCGGCAGAAGGCGGACGGATCGATTTCGGCTTTCCGCGCAAGACGGCGGCTGCCGCTTTCGAGACGGGCGGCATCGTGACGCTGGTGTTCGACACGGTCGACCAGCTTGACCCTGCAAGCCTGAAGGATGTGCTGGCGCCGGTTGTCGCCTCTTCCTCGGTCGAGAAGCAGGGCAAGGCGACAGTCGTGCGCCTTGCGCTGTCCAGCCCGCAGGTGATGCGGATGGCGTCTGATGGCATGACCTGGTCGCTCACTCTGGGCGAAAACGGTGTTGCTGCGGCGCAGTCGCTGGTGCCGCGCCGATCGGTGGACGAGGGCGGCCAGACCATCGTCGCCGTGCCGCTCACAGGCGTAACAGGCGTCCATTGGATCGATACCGATGGACGGGGCCAGCCAATGGCGGTGGCCACCGCCTTCGGCCAGGCCAAAGCCATTGCCAAGCCGCAGCGCTTTGTCGAATTCCGCCTGCCGCAAACCGCACATGGGCTGGCGGTTGTGGCGGGCGCTGACGACATCGTGGTGCGCACCAGCGTCGATGACGTCGTGGTTGCCCGCAATGGCGGCCTGACGGTCTCGCTGGCCTCCAGCGCTGCACCTGCTGGCGATGAGGCTGCTGCCAAGGTCAAGCCCGTGGCCGACCGCGACAGCTGGATGGCGATGCGCACGGGATCCACACGCGAACGTGCGCGCGAGTTCGCCCGTGAAGCCGGGTCTGCTGCCAAGGCCCACAAGTCCGAGGGCCGCCTGCGGCTGGCGACGTTCCTGATTGCCAATGATCTCGCTGCCGAAGCCGTTGGCCCGCTCAACGCCGTCTGGGCCGATGATCCGGCGATGCGCGACAATCGTCGCCTGCTGTTGCTGCGCGTGATGGCGCCCGCGCTGATGCACCGCCACGCCGATGCCGAAGCGGCTCTGGCAGGCGAACGGCTGAAGGATGATACCGAGGCAGGGCTCTGGCGGGCGCTGGTCGATCTGCGCCAGAAGCGGTATCCGAAGGCTTTGGCGGGCTTCCGCCGGGCGCAGGAGGTGCTGGACAAGTATCCCGACCACCTGCAGGCCCTGTTTCGCCCTGCCATCATCCGTGCCGCTGTCGAAATGCGCGACTTCTCGGTCGCTGACCGCGAATTGCAGCTGCTGATGGACCTTCCGGGCGATCACATCCGACG
>JAYWHQ010000004.1:0-1887 GCA_043777655.1 Allobosea sp.
GCGCACGGTTGATGCGAGCTGGAACAAATTCAGGTCAAACATGGCATGGGCGAGCACAGCACCTGCTGCGCCGCCTGCGACTTGCGCCAACGCGTAGAGAACGGCATCGCGCGCGGACAGCTCGCCGCGCATCAGCATGAGGCCAGAAACCACCGGATTGAAATGCGCGCCTGAGACAGGGCTCAAAGCTGTGATGAGCACATAGAGCGCGGCCACGGTCGCGGCGGTGTTGGCCAGCAGAGCCAGCGCCACGTTTCCGCCTGAGAGCCTCTGCGCCATGATGCCGGAACCAATGACCGCGACCACTATCAGCGCGGTGCCAGCAGCTTCAGTGGCAAGGCGAAGGTTGAGAGAGGGAGCAGCGACCATGCTCATGACAGCTTCGCGCGCGCCAGATCGGTTGCGCCTTCTTCCGCGCCGATGCGCTGCAATTCGTGTTTCAGGGCAACAATGCCCAGAGATGGAAGCGGCAGCGCAACCAGCAGCTCGACCCGACGGCGAAGCAGGGCATAGGCATGCTCGAAAGCGGCGCGCTGCTCCATCGGACTGCCAGTCACCGACGCAGGGTCGGCGATGCCCCAATGGGCCGTGATTGGCTGGCCTGGCCAGTAAGGGCAGCTTTCGCCAGATGCTGCATCGCAGACCGTGAAAACCAGATCCATTTTTGGCGCTTCACCACCGGCAAAAACATCCCAGCTTTTGGATGCGAGGCCGGAAATGTCATGGCCATGCCCCTCGAGCACTGACAAGGCCAGCGGGTTCGGCTCGCCGCGCGGATGGCTGCCTGCACTGAACGCCTGGAACTTATGAGCACCCAGCGCCCGCAATATACCCTCGCCCAGAATCGAGCGCGCCGAATTGGCGGTGCAGAGGAACAAGACATTCTTGATTTCGGACATGACGACCCCGCAAGTTGGCTGGACAGCAGCCCTTGCTCTGGAATCGCAATATTACAGTCATATGACAATCACGGCGGTCGTTCGCTCAGTACCCTGACATGTCGAGCGCCACCGCCTTGCCCTCGCGCAGCGACTGCTCTGCGGCCAGCCCGATGGCGACCGCCTTCAGCCCGTCGGCCATCGTCACGGCAATCTTGCCGCCATCGCGGATCGCGCCGGCAAAGCCCATATGCTGGAAATAGGTGGCGCCATGGTGGTCGCCGACCTTCAGCACGGCCTCGTCGACATGGACCTGACGGCGTTTGGGGTCTTTGGGTGCGCGCGGGCTGATCTCAATCTCTGCATGACGCTCAGTGCCGCCTGGCCAGAAGCGGGCGGGACCCGGCACAAAGCACTCGATGCGCGCCCTGTCGCCGGTCGCGGCGATCTGCTCCTGCCAGTAAGAGCCCTCGGCAAACATGCAGAGGTCAAGCGAGGCGCGGCGGCCATTGGCGAAATCGACGATGACCATGGCGTTGTCGATGATGTCCGGCATTTGGCCGCCATAGCGCTCATCGCGGTGGTTCACATCCATCGCGCCTGACGCATAGACCCGCACAGGCTCGGCCTCGCAGATCAGCCGCATCAGATCGAAGAAGTGGCAGCATTTCTCGACCAGCGTGCCGCCGGTCCGGGCGGAGAACCGGTTCCAGTCGCCGACTTTTGGCAGGAAGGGGAAACGGTGCTCGCGGATGGCCAGCATCTTCAGGTCGCCCGCCGTGCCTTTCGCCAACTCCTGCATCAGCTCGGCCACAGGCGGCATGTAGCGATACTCCATCGCCACCCAGATCGGTGCCTTGTGGCTGGCCGCCCCCTTGGCCAGCGCCGCGCACTCCTTGATCTGCGTGCAGACGGGCTTCTCCAGCAGCACGGCCAGCGCTTTGGGGGCTGCAAAAATGTCGGCCATGATCGCCGCATGGGTATCGTTTGGGCTGGCAATGACCAGCGC
>JAYWHQ010000005.1:0-1885 GCA_043777655.1 Allobosea sp.
GGCCGAGCCATGGCTCAAGCAGGCGATCTGAATCCAGCTTTGGCATGGCCTTGGCTTCAGTCATCCCCGGCACGGCGCTGGCCAGTTCGACGGCGCGGCGCAGGTCGTTCTCGATGTTGCGGCGCGGGTCTGGCCGCACCTGAATGGTCATTTCATTGGAGATCGCACCGCGCCACTGCGTTGATGCCTGCCCGACCATGATGGCGCCGCCTGCGGCCAGGGCGGCCAGAAAGGTCAGGATGGCGATGACGGCCACCAGCGCCCGGCTTGCGGCGGAATCCACTGGCACAAGCGGCTGGTCGCGCCGCAGGTTTGCAGGCAGCGCCATCCGCTGCGCGGTTGCGTCATCAGCCAGCATGCCGTCATCATCGTGGTCAGCATCAGCCTGCGCTGATGCTGTGCCTGCCAATATCGCTGCCGGTTTCATCGCCACGGGTTGCGCGCCTCAGCTGTCGACATGGAGATGGCCATCGGCCAGCACCAGCCGTGGCGCATCATATTGATCCATCAGGGCCAGATCGTGGGTGGCGATGATGACGGCTGTGCCAAGTTCCTGCAGCTCCATGAACAGCCGCAGGAGCTTGCGGCCAAGGCTGGGGTCGACATTGCCGGTTGGCTCGTCGGCCAGCAGCAGGTCAGGCCGCACGATCAGTGCGCGTGCAATGGCGGCGCGCTGTTTTTCCCCGCCAGAGAGCACGGTGGGCATGACATGCATCCGCTCGCCCAGGCCCACCCAGCGCAGGAGTTCGACGACCTCGGCCCGGTAGCTGCTTTCGTCCTTGCCGACGACGCGCAAGGGCAGCGAGACATTTTCATAGAGCGTGAGGTGATCGAGCAGGCGAAAATCCTGAAATACCACGCCCATGCGTCGGCGCAGGGCAGTGAGCTGGCCGCCTTCCAGCCGTGTCACGTCCTGGCCCATGACATTGACCATGCCACGTGTCGGTTTCAGAGACATCAAGATGAGGCGCAAGAGTGTCGTCTTGCCCGCGCCGGAGGGGCCAGTGAGATATTGGAACGAGCGCGGCGCGATGCTGAAGGAGATATCCTTCAGCACTTCCGTGCCCATGCCATAGCGCAGGCCGACATTCTCAAACCGAACCAAGATGTCTCGCCCTTGCCATCTTCAAGCGCACGCTTGCGCCTTTGCCCGCGTCATCTGCGCCGTCTTCACCCCGTGTTAACCATAAATCCGGCCAATGGAAGCCTGAGGCGCTGTGTATCGGCGTCGTCGTGCAACCTGCTGCAACCCTTAGCGCTGATTCGTCATGCTGATTGTCTGCCCTTCCTGCTCCAGCCGCTACGAGATTGATGCGGCCAAGCTCGGACAAGATGGACGCAAGGTCCGCTGTCCGTCCTGCAGCTTCGAGTGGCATGCCCATGGTGAGGGCAAGGTTGGTGAAAGCCCGGCCCCGGCGGCTTTCGCAGCCGAAGAGGCTGACCCCTTCCAGCCGAATGCAGCGACCGAAGCCTTCATCGAGGATGAGTGGAAGCGGGCGGCGGAAATGGATGAGAACGTCTCGCTGGTCGTTGCCGAGCTTGACGGCACGCCGCAGGCCTATGACCCGGACACTGCCGCTTTGCCCAACAGGCTGGAGACAGAAATCCCGCCGGTTCCGGCACTGGAAACCGAGGAAGAGCCCAGGCCGCGTCCCGCCTCGCGAAAGGCCAGGGCAAAACCGGCCGCCATGCCGATGAGCGCGCGCTTTGCCGGTTTCGGGCGGGCGCTGGCCTCGCCCGTGGCGCTGGCCTGTGCCGGCCTGCTGGCCATTGGTCTTGGCGTCTGGAAGCGCGAGACCGTGGTGCGCGCCGCGCCCGCCATGGCCATCGTGTTCGAGAAAGCCGGACTGCCGGTCAATCTGCGCGGGCTGGCACTGGCCAACAT
>JAYWHQ010000006.1:0-6273 GCA_043777655.1 Allobosea sp.
TGCACCTTCATCCTGTCCTATCCGCCGACCTCCTATGTCATCCAGGGCATTCGCGGCCCGGTCGAGTTCACCACCCGCATGAGCCTGCCCGGCTTTATCGTGGTGGCCTTCGTGCTTGGCTTCTTCATGAGCCTCGGCAAGGCCGCCGTGTTCAAGCATATCCCGGTCTATTATCCTGGGCGGGTCGGCGCAGTCGGCGGCGTTGTCGGTCTCGTCGGCGGGCTTGGTGGCTTCATCCTGCCCATCGCCTTCGGCATGTTGAACGATCTGACAGGTGTCTGGCAGAGCTGCTTCTGGCTGCTGTTCCTGATTGTCGCCATAGCCACGCTCTGGATGCACTTCACCATCCTCAACATGGAAAAGAACGCGGCAAGGGCTGGTGTTTCCATCCAGACGCTGCCCGAACTTCCCGAAATGCAGCCCATCCACGGCACAGCGCAGGAGGGTGCGCTGGCGGCCAAGGGCGCGATTGCCGACTGGCGGCCCGAGGACAAGACGTTCTGGGATGGCGGTGGCCGCGCCATTGCGCGCCGCAATCTCTGGATTTCGGTGCCATGCCTGTTGTTGTCCTTCGCTGTCTGGATGGTCTGGTCGGTCGTTGTGGCCAAGCTGCCATCGGTGGGTTTTGCTTTCAGCAACGAACAACTTTTCTGGCTGGCTTCATTGCCAGGACTGTCCGGCGCCACGTTGCGCATCTTCTACAGCTTCATGCCCGCCATGTTCGGCGGCAGGCTTTGGACCGCACTGGCCACCTGGTCTCTGCTGATCCCGGCGCTCGGCATGGGCTTTGCGGTACAAAACCCGGCCACGCCTTACTGGATCTTCCTTGGCCTGGCGCTGCTCTGCGGCTTTGGCGGGGGCAACTTCGCCTCGTCGATGGCCAACATCTCGTTCTTCTTTCCCAAGGCGGAGAAGGGCAACGCGCTGGCCATCAATGCCGGTATGGGCAACCTTGGCGTCAGCGTCGTGCAGTTCGTGGTGCCGGTCATCATCACGGCTGGCGTCTTCGGTTCACTCGGAGGCGATCCTCAGACAGCGACAGTCGGAAAGGTCACCTCGACGCTGTGGCTTCAGAACGCCGGCTTTATCTTCGTGCCCTTCATCATCGCCTCGGCCTTTGCGGCTTGGTTCGGCATGAACGACATCGCGACCATGAAATCGAGCTTTGCCGATCAGGCCGTCATTTTCCGGCGCAGGCATAACTGGATCATGTGCTGGCTCTACACCGGCACGTTCGGCTCGTTCATCGGCTTCTCGGCGGCGTTCCCGCTGTTGTCCAAGATCCTTTATCCCGAGGTGAACGCGCTGCAATACGCCTTCCTGGGCCCGCTGGTTGGCGCGCTCGCCCGCGTCGCTGCCGGCAAGCCATGTGACAAGATCGGCGGCGGGCGGATCACCTTCTGGGCCTTCATTGCCATGAGCCTGGGCGTGATCGGCGTGCTCTACGCCATCAGCATGAAGGGCAATCCATCATCCTTCCCTGTGTTCTTCGCCAGCTTCCTGTTCCTGTTCGCGATGACGGGTATCGGCAACGCCTCCACCTTCCAGATGATCCCCGCGATCATGCGGAAAGAAGTCGCACGGCTGGAGCCCGGCCTGAAGGGCCAGGATCTGGTCAAGCAATCCGACAAGGAAAGTGCTGCCATCATCGGCTTCACCTCTGCGGTTGCGGCCTATGGCGCCTTCTTTATCCCCAAGAGCTTCGGCACGTCGATCGCGGCCACTGGCGGGGCTGAAGCTGCGCTCTATGCCTTCCTTGGCTTCTACGTGGTCTGCCTGGCCGTGACCTGGTGGTTCTACACCCGATCCGGCGGCCTCCTGCACGACATCGAGCGCGGCAAGGCTGCGCCGACATCCACCCTTCGCCCTGCCCAGTGATTTTCGACCAGAACCAGAGGCACACACGATGAGCCATTTTCTCGACCGCCTGACCTTCTTCAACAAGGTCTCCGAGCCCTTCTCCAACGGCCACGGCATCACCACGTCCGAAGACCGGCGCTGGGAGGATGGCTACCGCAAGCGCTGGCAGCACGACAAGATCGTCCGCTCCACCCACGGGGCCAATTGCACCGGCTCCTGCTCGTGGAAAATTTACGTCAAGGGTGGCATCGTTACCTGGGAAACCCAGCAGACCGACTATCCGCGCACGCGGCCTGATCTGCCAAATCATGAGCCGCGCGGCTGCTCGCGCGGGGCTTCCTACAGCTGGTATCTTTATTCCGGCAACCGGGTGAAATACCCGCTGATCCGCTCGCGGCTGCTGAAACAGTGGCGCGAAGCCAGGAAGACGTTGACGCCGGTTGCCGCGTGGAAATCCATCGTCGAAAATCCGGCGAAGCGCGACGACTACATCAAGGTTCGTGGCCATGGCGGCTTCGTGCGCGCCAAATGGGACGAGGTGACCGAGATCATCGCGTCGGCCAACGCCTACACCACCAAGACGCATGGTCCTGACCGCATCTTCGGCTTTTCGCCGATCCCGGCGATGTCCATGGTCAGCTATGCAGCCGGCTCGCGCTATCTCTCACTGCTCGGCGGTGTCTGCATGTCGTTCTACGACTGGTATTGCGACCTGCCGCCGGCCTCGCCGCAGACCTGGGGCGAGCAGACAGACGTGCCGGAATCCGCCGACTGGTACAATGCCGGCTTCCTGATCCTCTGGGGGTCGAACGTGCCTCAGACACGCACGCCGGACGCCCATTTCTATACAGAGGCGCGCTATCGCGGGGCCAAATCTGCCGTCATCTGCCCAGACTATTCGGAAGCTGCCAAATTCGGCGACATCTGGCTGTCTGTGAAGCAGGGCACGGACTCAGCACTCGCGATGGCGATGGGGCATGTGATCCTCAAGGAATATCACGTCGACCGGCAGGTCCCGTATTTCCGCGACTACATCCGCCAATACACCGACATGCCGATGCTCGTTCGCCTCGACAAGCAGGGCGATCAGCTCGTGCCCGGACGCTTTCTGCGCGCCTCTGACTTCGTCAAGTCGCTGGGCGAAAGCAACAACCCGGAATGGAAGACCGTCGCTTATGACGAGACGTCCGGCAAGATCGTGGCGCCGAAAGGCACCATCGGTTTCCGCTGGGGCGAAAGCGGCAAATGGAACCTTGAAGAACAGGAGTCGGGTGGCAAGGACACGAAGCTGCGCCTCTCGCTGTCGGACATCAAGGATGATCTGGCCGACGTCTCCTTTCCGTATTTCGGCAACATTCCGACGCCTCATTTCACCCACACAGACCATGGCAGCGTGCTCAAGCGCCGTATCCCGGTGAAGAAGCTGAAGCTTGTCGATGGCGAGGCGCTGGTGGCCTCGGTGCATGATCTGTTTCTCGCGAATTACGGGGTCGACTGCGGCCATGGCGGGGCGAACGTCGCCAGATCGCTGGCCGATGATGTTCCCTACACGCCCGCCTGGGCTGCAAGGATCACCGGCGTTTCAGCGGACAAGATCGTGCAGGTGGCGCGTGAATTCGCCACCAATGCCGAGAAGACCAATGGCCGCTCGATGATCATCATCGGTGCTGCCATGAACCACTGGTTCCATGCCGACATGAACTATCGCGGCGTCATCAACATGCTGGTGATGTGCGGCTGCATCGGCCAGTCCGGTGGCGGCTGGGCCCATTATGTTGGCCAGGAAAAGCTCAGGCCGCAGGCGGGCTGGGCCCCGCTGGCATTTGCGCTGGACTGGGGCCGTCCGCCCCGCCACCAGAATTCGACCTCGGCGTTCTATGCGCATACCGACCAGTGGCGTTACGAGACGATGAATGTCGGCGATCTGGTGTCCCCCACGGCTCCAGCCGGTCCAGGCGCGGACGGCACATGGGACGGCGCGATCATTGACTACAACATCCGCGCCGAGCGCATGGGCTGGCTGCCATCAGCGCCGCAGCTCGAAACCAACCCGTTGCAGGTCGCGAAAGACGCCGCTGCTGCCGGTATGGAAGCCAAGGACTATGTTGCGAAGTCGCTCAAGGACGGTTCGCTGAAGATGTCCTGCGAAGATCCGGACAACCCGAAGAACTGGCCGCGCAACATGTTTGTCTGGCGCTCCAACCTGCTAGGCTCATCGGGCAAGGGGCACGAGTATTTCCTCAAGCACCTGCTGGGCACCACCCATGGCGTGCTAGGCAAGGACCTTGGCGCCGAAGGCAGGGCCAAGCCGATCGAGGCCACATGGCATGAGCATGGCCCCGAGGGAAAACTTGACCTGCTGGTCACGCTCGACTTCCGCATGTCGACCACCTGCGTCTACTCCGACATCGTGCTGCCAACCGCCACCTGGTACGAGAAGAACGACCTCAACACCTCCGACATGCACCCGTTTATCCATCCGCTGACCAATGCAGTGGACCCGGTCTGGGAGGCGCGTTCGGATTGGGAAATCTACAAGGCCATCGCCAAGGCCTTCTCGAAGGTCGCGCCGGAGGTGCTCGGTGTCGAGAAGGATGTGGTGCTGAACCCGATCAAGCACGACAGCCCCAACGAGATCGCCCAGCCCTTTGATCCGCGCGACTGGAAGAAGGGCGAATGCGAGCCGATTCCTGGCAAGACGATGCCGACCGTGACGGTCGTCGAGCGCGACTATCCGCACATCTACGAGCGCTTCACCGCGATCGGCCCGCTGATGGAGAGCATCGGCAATGGCATCAAGGGCATGGCCTGGAAGACCGGCCATGAAGTGCAACACCTCAAGGAACTCAACGGCGTCCACACCGAGGGGGCCAACAAGGGGCTGGCGAAGATCGTCACCGACATCGACGCCACCGAGATGATCCTGATGATGGCGCCGGAGACGAACGGCGAAGTAGCCGTGAGGGCCTGGGAGGCACTCGGCAAGACCACCGGTCGCGAGCACGCGCATCTAGCACTTCCCAAGGAGGACGAGAAAATCCGCTTCCGCGACGTGGTCAGCCAACCGCGCAAGATCATCTCGGCGCCGACCTGGTCAGGGCTGGAGAGCGAGAAGGTCTGTTACAACGCCGGTTACACGAATGTGCATGAATTGATCCCCTGGCGCACACTGACGGGCCGTCAACAGCTCTACCAGGACCATCTCTGGATGCGGGGTTTCGGCGCGTCGCTCTGCGTCTACCGTCCGCCGGTGGACCTGCGCACCATCAAGCCGGTGATCGACCTGAAGCCCAATGGCGAAAAGCAGATCGTCCTGAACTTCATCACGCCGCACCAGAAATGGGGCATCCATTCCACCTATACTGACAACCTGCTGATGCTCACGCTCTCGCGCGGCGGACCCATCGTCTGGCTGTCGGAGGACGACGCAAAGTCTGCCGGCATCGTCGATAACGATTGGGTCGAGGCTTACAACTCCAACGGCGCACTCGTCGCTCGCGCCGTTGTCTCCCAGCGCATGAAGAACGGCACGCTGTTCATGTATCACGCGCAGGAGAAGATCGTGAACGTGCCGGGCTCGGAAATGACCGGCAACCGCGGCGGCATCCACAACTCAGTCACGCGCGCAGTCCTGAACCCGACGCACATGATCGGCGGCTATGTCCAGCTGGCCTATGACTTCAACTACTACGGCACTATCGGCACCAACCGCGACGAGTTCGTGGTGATCCGCAAGGTGAAGACCGTCGACTGGCTGGAGCGTCCGTTGAACCGGCCCGAGCTTGCCGCCAATCCCGCCCAGACAACCCTCACCGCAGCCGAGTGAACAGGAGCCAACCCTATGAAAATCCGCGCTCAAATTGCGATGGTGCTGAACCTCGACAAGTGCATCGGCTGTCACACCTGCTCGGTGACGTGCAAGAACGTCTGGACCAACCGCGAAGGCATGGAATACGCCTGGTTCAACAACGTCGAGACCAAGCCCGGCATCGGATATCCCAAGGATTGGGAAAACCAGAACAAGTGGAAGGGTGGCTGGAAGCGCAAGAAGAACGGCAAGATCGAGCCGCGCATCGGCGGCAAATGGCGCATCCTGGCCAACATCTTCGCCAATCCCGATCTGCCCGAGATCGATGATTACTACGAGCCCTTCACCTTCGACTACGAGCATCTGCAAAAGGCGCCCGAACTGGAGGCTTTCCCGACAGCCCGCCCGCGCTCGCTCATCACCGGCGAGCGCATGGAAAAGATCGAGTGGGGCCCGAACTGGGAGGAAATCCTCGGCGGCGAATTCGCCAAACGTTCCAAGGACGCCAATTTCGAAGGCATCCAGAAGGAGATCTACGGCCAGTTCGAGAACACCTTCATGATGTATCTGCCGAGGCTGTGCGAGCACTGTCTCAATCCGACCTG
>JAYWHQ010000007.1:0-1879 GCA_043777655.1 Allobosea sp.
CTTGCCGCTCATGCTGATCGTGGCCAGCAATGTGGCGCGGCAGTCGCGGTTCAAGGCGCTTGCTGTCGTGCTGCCTTTCGCCATTGGCGCGCTGCTGCCGATCAACATGATCGAATTCTTTCCCTCGCCGGGCACGGACGGGATCGGGCTCTACAACCGGCAATCCGGGCTGGTTCTTTACCCGCTGGTGGCAGCACTTGTGCTGATGCAGCCATCCTGGGCGCGCACGGCTGTGATCGCGATCTCGGCCTCGGCGCTGTTTTACATCAAGGTCAACAGCTTCGCCGCAGCCATCGGCTTTTGCGGCTACGTCTTCCTCGCAGGCCGACTGAGCTGGCGCGACGCAATTGCAGCAGGCGTGTTCTTTCTCGGCAGCATGGCGGTGGTCGAACTCTCGACCGGCCTTGTCTCATCCTACATCGCAGACATCCGGGCGATGCTCAATCACAACAGCGGCGCGCTGTTCACGCGACTTCTGACGCTGGCTTCAGTCAAGCTCGATGTGCTGGCAGTGCTCGCGCTGCTGGGGGTAGCCTTGGTTTTCGTTCATTCGCCAGATGCGCAGCCAACTGCCAGCGGCCCGCTTGGCAAAACCATCGCGCGCCTCTTGCGTCATCCGGCAATCGAACTCGTCGGCTTTACCGGCATTGCCTGCATCAACGAGGCGCAGAACACCGGCAGCCAGGAATTTCTCTACCTCTGGCCCTTGCTTCTTCTGCGCCTCTGCGACGCCCTGCAAATGCCACAGGGGCGCGCGCAGATGAGCGTCCTGTTGCTGATCGCCGCCGCGACCCTGCCATCCATGGTCAAGATGCTGCACCGGGCCGGGCGCGCGGTTGTGGTGGCGCCGGGCTATCACGCGATCAACCTGCCCATCCTTGGCCCGCTCGACAGCGTGCGCGTCAAGCCGGCCCATCTGGAGCGCGCCCGCGAACTGGCCGAACACTATCCGAAGTTCAAGGCCGCCTATGCCTCGCTTGCCGAGCAAGGCCAGATGTCATCATCCATCATTTATTCAGAGCCGGATTTTCAGGCTTATTTCCTGATTGACGCAGCCGCCGCCGCTCAAGCCCTGCTGGCGCGCGAGGTGAGCATTGGACGCCGTTACGCAAGCCTCTACACGCTCGAATTCGTCGATGTGATGCCACTCGTGCTGAAGCGCATTCCGGTCAAGGGCCTGTCCGTCGCTTACGAGCCTGCACGCGGCTATCCACGCGGCAAGTATCCCGAGATGCTGGCAGCCTTGGCAAAAACCGAGGCGATCCTTGTGCCGCATTGCCCCGACACCCCTGCCCGCCTCGACATGATGGAAGCGGTCAGTTCCGTCATCAAGGATCGCAAGCGTATCGCGCTGACGCCCTGCTGGGACCTTTACGAGCGTCCTTGATCTGGGTTCGACCGTCAGTTCAGGCTTGAGTTGCGCGGCCATTGCAGCCAGACAGGTCAGGCAGCGCGGGCCCCATATGAACCAGAAACCTGACATGGACCGGATGTTCGAGATTGCCGTGATTGGCGGCGGGATCAATGGCTGCGGTATCGCGCGAGATGCCAGCGGGCGCGGGCTCAGCACCGTGCTGTTCGAGCAGGACGATCTCGCCAGCGCCACCTCGCAATGGTCGTCCAAGCTGATCCATGGCGGCCTTCGCTATCTGGAGCATTACAAGTTCCGGCTGGTGCGCGAGGCCCTGATCGAGCGCGAGGTGCTGCTGAACATCGCGCCCCACATCATCTGGCCGCTGCGCTTCGTACTGCCCCACCACAAGGGCCTGCGCCCCGCCTGGCTGCTGCGGCTTGGCCTGTTCCTTTATGACAATCTCGGCGGCCGGAAAATCCTGCCAGCCACACGCACGCTGGACCTGCGCAGGGATGCCGCCGGAAA
>JAYWHQ010000008.1:0-1879 GCA_043777655.1 Allobosea sp.
ATCGCGCCAAGGTCCTCGGCGGGCCTACAAAATCCGCCCGCCGCGATGGCAGCCAGCAGTATGGCGGTAGCCCAGGTGTGGCAGCATCGCCCGAGGCAAAAAAACCGGCGCGCGGCAAACTGGAAAAGCGGCTGAAGGAGATTGAGCAGGAAATCGCGCGGCTCGATGGCCTGCGAAAGCGGATCGATCAGGCGCTGGCGCAACCGGATATTTTCCGCACCGAGCCAGAAAAGGCTGGTCGTCTCTCGACCGACAGCGCCGCACTGGCGACAAAGATCGCCCGCATCGAAGATGAATGGCTCGTGGTCAGCACTGAGCTTGGTCAGGGATAAGCGAATCGAACACCAGTTTCACCCCTGTCCCGGTTTCACGATCCGGCTGAGTTTGTTGTCCACAAACAGATAGATTTCGCGGCCTCCCGGCTCTGAATACAGTACCTGCACCTCGCGCTGGCCTTTGCCGCTTTCGCCAATCAGGACATCCGTGGGCTTCTCGCCCTTGAGCCGCACGAGATCACATTCACTGATGCCGGGCGCAATGGCTCCTGGCCTGTTGCGCAAGGCGGATGGATCGAGATTGGCATCCGCGCCGCATGAGCCGTCGGGGCCAAGCAGGGCATCAGCTGTCGAGAGGCGCGCAGACACGGTCTTGTCGTTGACGAAGGCAAAGCCACCCATGTCGATCGAGCAGGCTCCCAGCACAGGAAGGCTGAGAAGAAGAATCATCGGACGCAGCCAGGATGTTGTGATCATGCCTTTTTCTCCCAGCGTCCTTCCACATTCTGCTGCCAGTAGGTCGCCGTCAGACCGGCGGTCTTTGCCTTGGTCCAGTCCTCGCGCGCGGCCTGCTTGACCGCCTCGTCCTCACCGTCAAACACCAGCGCAATGCGGGCATATCCCGAAAGGTCATCGCCAAGGCGCGCCCCATCCACCAGAAAGCGCACATCGGCAGCATTGCTGTTGGCCCGCGCGGTGGTGATCAGGATCGGCTGGTTGGCGCAATCTGTCTCGCCATCCAGACCATGTGGCAGAAAGCTACGGTCGCTGAAGGTCCACAGCGCATCATCCAGTGCGGCCTGCCGTTCGCCGCTGCTGACCTCGACCACCGCCTTCCAGCCGCGTTCAAGTGTTTTCTCCAGCAGCATGGGCAGGGCGCGCTCAAGTGGCTGGCCGAGCAGTTGATAGAACATCAGGTCCATGTCTGCCGCTTCATGTCTGGCGTCATTTTTTGCAGGTTGCCTTTGTTCACGGCTCGTAGTGAGCAGCGACAAGCTGGTTCAGCACACGCACACCCCAGCCCGACGCCCAGCCCTTGTTGATCTCGGTTTGCGGCGAGCCCATGGCGGTGCCGGCAATGTCGAGATGCGCCCACGGCGTGTCATTGACAAACCGCTTGAGGAAATGTGCGGCTGTGATCGATCCGGCGTCGCGGCCGGCCGAGTTCCTCACATCGGCAAACTTGGAATCGATGATCTTGTCGTAGGCAGCCGACATCGGCATGCGCCAGACAGTTTCCCCCGTGGCCTTGCCGGCGTCAAAAATGCGGCCTGCAAGCTCGTCATTGTTGGAGAACAGCCCTGCATTCTCCTTGCCCAGAGCAACCAGAATGGCACCCGTCAGTGTCGCCAGATTGACCATGAACTGCGGCTTGTAACGATCCTGCACATACCAGAGCACGTCGGCGAGCACGAGGCGGCCTTCAGCATCTGTGTTGATGATTTCGATGGTCTGCCCCGAGAGCGAGGTCACGATATCCCCCGGTCGCTGGGCCTTGCCGTCCGGCATGTTCTCGACCAGCCCGATGGCGCCAATGACGTTGGCCTTTGCCTTGCGGGCTGCCAGTGTGTGCATGAGGCCGACCACGCAGGCTGCGCCCGCCA
>JAYWHQ010000009.1:0-1878 GCA_043777655.1 Allobosea sp.
CAAGCAGCGACAAGGTGCCGCCTTCACCTTTATTATCGGCAAAAAGCAGGATCATCACGTATTTGATCGTGACGATAAGGATCAGCGCCCAGATCATGAGCGAAAGCACGCCGAATATTTCTGGCGCGCCGGGTGTGCCGCCATGTCCGACAGCCGCGTTGATGGATTCACGAAAGGCATAGAGGGGGCTTGTACCAATATCGCCGTAGACCACCCCGACGGAGCCGAGCGAAAGCGTCCAGAAACCCGCCTTGTGGGCGGGTTGGAGCGTTGGGCCAGACTTTTCAGGTTTGGTTACGGCGCTGGAGTTTTCCTGCGCCATTTGAGGCATCCTTGTGCGGCGATTGTTTGTGCTGCGCCGCGGAAGCCGGGGTGCTCTACGCCTGTGCGCTGCAACATGCATCTGGGTCGCCAACGTGGCCGTCATGCAATCACGTCATGCAAGACCACTTGATTTCCCAAGTATTCGCGCGAACGGCTTGGCCCTTATCCCTTCACGCCACCCTGCGTCAGCCCGCCCACCACACGCTCCTGGAACACGGCAATCAGGATGCAGATGGGCACGATGGCGACGATGAGAGCAGCCGAGATGATCGGCCAGGGGAAGGAGAACTCGCCCTGGTAGAGCGTGATGCCGACCGGCAGTGTGCGTGAGGTGACACGCGGCGAGAGCGTCAGTGCCAGCAGGAACTCATCCCATGCATTGACGAAGGAGAGGATGCCGGCCGTGAACACGCCGGGTGCGGCCAGCGGCACCACCACATGCCAGAGCGCACCCAGCCGCGTGCAGCCATCGATCATGGCAGCATTTTCGAGATCACGCGGAATGTCCTGAAAAAACGAGATCAGCACGAGCGTGCAGACCGGCATGGAGAGCACCGCATAGGGGAAGATCAGCGCCCACCATGTGTTCAGCATCGACAGGTCGCGCATCACTGTGAACAGCGGCACCATCAGCGAAATCAGCGGGAACATGGCGACTGCCAGCAGCGCAGCCAGAATGAGGTTGGGCGCGGGCAGCTTGAGCCGCACCAGCGCATAGGCAGCCAGCGCCGAGACCACCACACACAGGATGGTGGAAAGCACAGCAACCACAAAGCTGTTCCACAGAAACAGCAGGATCGGCTGGTCGGTAAAGACGCGCACGAAATTGTTCAGCGTCGGCGCGCTTGGCCAGATGGTGATCGGCAGCCGCATCAGCTCGGCTTCGGTTTTCAGCGAGGTGAAGAGGATCCAGATCGCCGGAAAGAAGCCGTTGGCCGCCACGATCAATGCGGCGATCCAGGTCGTGCGACGCCTGCTGGGAAGTCGCGCCAATGTGCTGCCTGAAGACGTGCTGCCTGAGCCTGCCATCACGCTCTCCCCTGGCTTGGATCGCGCTGTGTGTGGCGCAGGTAGTAGCTCGTGCCCAGTGCCGAGATGATGAACATCAGCACGGCAAGTGCCGAGCCATAGCCCAGATCGAGAAAGTCGATCGTGGTCTTGTGGATGTACATGGCCAGCGTTTCGGTCGCATTGCCCGGCCCGCCATTGGTCATGGCATAGGGAATGTCGAAGGTCTGGATCGCGGTGATGGTGCGGAAGATCAGCGCCACCACGATGGCCGGGCGCAGCATCGGCAGCGTGATCTCCCAGAACTGCTGCCAGGGCCTCGCGCCATCCACCTCGGCAGCCTCATAGAGCGATTTGGGGATGGTCTGCAGGCCGGCCAGCAGCACAAGTGCGGCAAAGCTTGACGTCTTCCAGATGATGGCGAGGCAGACGGCGAAGAAGGCCGGCCCCTCCTGCGTCAGCCAGGCCACAGGCGACAGGCCGATGGCCACCAGCGCATTGTTGACCAGCCCCTGCTGAAACTCGAAGAACCAGCGGAAGATCAGC
>JAYWHQ010000010.1:0-6254 GCA_043777655.1 Allobosea sp.
GAGATCGGTTCCGACATGGATAAATCGCCCTGTGACATGCCTGCCACATGTGTCGGATGATGCTCACGGACAAGCGCGAATTGCCATGCCGCGGTGCACAATAATGTGAGTTGCCCTAAATTTGCCGCCATGGTGAGGACTGCTTAACCGTGATAAGCCATGTTCCCGGCTTGCTTTTCGACCATTTTTCCTTTTGCCGATGAGTGATGTGATGATGCTGTCCCGCCGCGATGTTTTCCTTGGCCTGACCTCGGGTTTTGCCCTTGTGGCTGCGCACCCTGCGCTGGCGCAGCAGGCCGAATGGCGCCAGACCTATGATGGCGGCGGCGCGGCAGGGCGCGCGGTGCGCGCCTCCACGCCCACCCTGTCGCCGCAATCCCTGCAGGCGACGGAGCAGGCGATCCTGACCTATCGCGACATCGCCGCGCGTGGCGGCTGGACGCCCTTGCAAGCTGGAGAGCGGCTGGCCCTTGGCGCGCGCGGCCCTGCCGTTGTGGCGCTGCGCCAGCGTCTGGTGATCGCGGGCGATCTCGACCCGTCACTGGCAGGTTCCGCAACATACGATTCTTATGTGGAAGGCGCGCTGCGCCGCTTTCAGAACCGCCATGGCCTGACAGCCACGGGCGCGATCAATCGTGGCACGCTGACGGCACTCAATGTGCCGGTGGAAACCCGCATTCGCCAGCTCGAGACCAACGTGGTGCGCCTGCGCTCCTGGGCCGGCAATCTGGGCAACCGCTATGTGGTCGCCAACATTCCTGCCGCCTCTGTCGAGACGGTCGAGAACGGCGTGGTTGCCACCCGCCACGCGGCAGGCGTCGGCAAGATCGACCGTCAGTCGCCGCTGCTGCAGACCAAGATTCCGGAAGTGAACTTCAACCCGACCTGGACCGTCCCTGCCTCGATCATCCGCAAGGATTTGATCCCCAAGATGCAGAAGGACCCGGGCTATCTCACCGAGAACAAGATCAGGATCATCGGCCCGGCCGGCGAAATCCCGCCCGAGCGCGTGAACTGGAACTCGGACGAGGCGACCCGCTACACCTTCCGGCAGGACCCGGGTGGCGAATTCAACTCGCTTGGTTTCGTGCGCATCAACATCCCCAGCCCGCATGGCGTATACATGCATGACACGCCGTCCAAGGGCATTTTCGGCGATGATTATCGCTTCGTCTCGTCAGGCTGCATCCGCGTGCAGAATGTGCGTGACTACATCACCTGGCTCTTGAAAGACACGCCCGGCTGGGACCGCGCCAAGATCGACCAGACCATCGCGTCAGGCGAGCGCATCAACGCGCGCATCACGCAGCCCGTGCCGGTGTTCTGGGTCTATGTCACCGCCTGGGCCACGCCAGATGGCGGCATCCAGTTCCGCGATGACATCTACCAGAAGGACGGGCTGGGTCCGGTGCCCGTGGCGCAGCTTCCGGGAAGTGCTGACGAGTGAGGGTGGTTGGCTGCGGTTGTTGAAGCAAGCCTGACCGCACCATCACGCGTCATGCTCGGGCTTGTCCCGAGCACCCACGTCTTACTTTATCCGAAACCACTCCCGCCAAGCCGTACTTAACCCCTCATCCGTCACGGCTTCGCCGCGCCACCTTCTCCCGCAAGGGGAGAAGGAAAAAGACGTGGGTGCTCGGGACAAGCCCGAGCATGACGCGTGGTGCTTCCGCAATTGCACGCAACTCCCCCACCCCCCGCGACATGTCGCCCTCAAAATCCCGCCGCCCTTGGAATCATGCACTGCAACATGCTAGGTGCCCAACTCCGGATTGAAGCCCGTTAGAGGAGCCCGCCATGAGCCAGATCGCTGCCGCCGCGCAATTGTCGAATTCGTTCTTTGGCGCCTCGCTGGCTGACCGCGACCCTGATCTGGCCAAGACCATCGAGCTGGAGCTGGGCCGCCAGCGCGACGAGATCGAGCTGATTGCCTCCGAGAACATCGTCTCGCGCGCCGTCATGGAAGCGCAGGGTTCGGTGATGACCAACAAGTACGCGGAGGGCTATCCGGGCCGCCGCTATTATGGCGGCTGCCAGTTCGTCGACATGGCCGAGACACTCGCCATCGAGCGCGCCTGCCGCCTGTTCGATTGCCAGTTCGCCAATGTGCAGCCCAATTCCGGCAGCCAGGCCAACCAGGCCGTGTTCATGGCGCTGATGCAGCCGGGCGACACGTTCATGGGTCTCGATCTGGCGGCTGGTGGCCATCTCACCCATGGCGCGCCGGTCAACCAGTCCGGCAAGTGGTTCAAGCCGGTGCATTACGGCGTCTGCGTCGTCGACCAGAAGATCGACATGGATGCCGTCGAGCGCATCGCCGAAGAGTGCAAGCCCAAGCTCATCATTGCCGGCGGATCGGCCTATGCCCGCCATTGGGATTTCGCCCGCTTCCGCGAGATTGCCGACAAGGTTGGCGCGGTGTTTCTGGTCGATATGGCGCATTTCTCCGGCCTTGTGGCCGGCGGCGCGCATCCTTCGCCCTTCCCGCATGCCCATGTCGTCACCACCACGACGCACAAGACATTGCGCGGCCCGCGTGGCGGCATGATCCTCACCAACGATGAGGCGCTGGCCAAGAAGTTCAATTCGGCCATTTTTCCAGGCATTCAGGGCGGCCCGCTGATGCATGTCATCGCGGCCAAGGCGGTGGCCTTCCACGAGGCGCTGCAGCCCGAGTTCAAGCTTTATGCCCATGCCGTGGTGGCCAATGCCAAGGCGCTGGCCGCCTCGCTGCAAGCGCGCGGCTTTGATCTGGTGACGGGCGGCACCGACAACCACCTGATGCTGGTCGATCTGCGCTCCAAGGGCCTCACAGGCAAGGCGGCTGAAGCCGCGATGGGTCGCGCCCACCTGACCTGCAACAAGAATGGCATTCCGTTCGATCCCGCCAAGCCGATGGTCACCTCCGGCGTGCGCCTGGGCACGCCCGCCGCCACCTCGCGCGGCTTCGGCATCGCCGAGTTCAGCCAAGTGGGCGAGCTGATCGCCGATGTGCTCGACGGGCTGTCCAAGAACGGGGAAGAAGGTAATAGTGCCGTGGAGCAGGCCGTGAAGGTCCGCGTCCACGCCCTGACGAAGCGCTTCCCGATTTATTGAGGGGGCGTGCTGCGGCAGGGACGGTTCCAAGGGGGCACCATGCCAAAATTCGCACTGCAAGCCGGACTGTTGGCCTGCGCTTTGTTGATCGGGACCACGTCTGCCAGCGCCCAGCAAGAGCGCGCTGTCCCAGAGCTTGGAGGCTATGGCGTCCTGACGTCGCCAAAAGGCAAGCCGCGCGGCTCCATTATCTTGATGCCAGGCGGCAATGGCAGCCTTGGCATCACCAGTGCTGGCCAGATCACGCAGTTGCAAGGCAATCAGTTGATCCGTACGCGCGGCTCCTACGCAGCATCGGGCTACGCGACGTTGAGTCTGGATGCCTGGGGCGATGCCGCCGCAGCTGTTCGCTACATGCAGGGCATTGCCCGTCCCGTTGTGGTGGTTGCCACCAGCCGAGGCGCAACGCGACTGCACAGCGCCATAGCCGGGGGGCCCGATGGCGTCGTCATCACCTCGGGGATGCTTGACGTCTTCCAGTCCAACATGGGGTCGGCTGCCGCGCTGCCGCGGACGCTTGTGATCCATCATCGTCGTGACAGTTGCCGCGTGACCTTGCCATCGCTGGTTGATCCTTTCATCGCCTGGTCAGCTGGGCGTGCACGCGTCACGTGGCTTGATGGTGGCGTTGATGCAGGTGATCCTTGCCAGGCAGCAGGTCATCATGGCTTTGCCGGGCTCGATGGACGCGTCGTCGGGCAGGTGACGGGTTTTGCGTCATCTCTGCGCGGGCGCTGAGGTGACTTTAGCTGAGCACGCGCGCCGACCATAAACATCGCCAACTGAACAAGCGCCTTGCTAAGACGCGTCGCAACGCAATTGCGATGCGGATGGCTCTGGAGAGATTTGAATGCGCTGCCCCTATTGCGGATCGCTTGACACGCAGGTGAAGGATTCCCGGCCGACGGATGATTCATCATCCATCCGGCGCAGGCGTGTCTGCCCCGATTGCGGCGGGCGTTTCACCACTTTCGAGCGGGTGCAGCTGCGCGAGCTCACCGTCGTCAAGCGCTCGGGCCGCCGCACGGCCTTTGACCGGGACAAGCTCCAAACCTCCATTGAAGTGGCGCTCCGCAAGCGGCCCGTCTCGCCCGAGCGGATCGAGCGCATGGTCAACGGCATCGTGCGCCAGCTTGAAAGCGCGGGCGAGGGCGAAGTGCCCAGCGCGCGCGTCGGCGAGCTCGTGATGGAGGGGCTGAAGGGCCTCGATGATGTCGCCTATGTGCGCTTCGCCTCGGTCTACAAGAACTTCCGCGAGGCGCGCGATTTCGAGGAAATCCTCGGCGAGCTGTCATCGGACGAGACCGAGCCTCCACCTGTGCGCCCGCCGCCGCCGCCCGTGCGGGATTGACGCGCCGCCATGAGCGGTCCCGGCCCCTTGTCGCCTGAGCAGCAGGCCATTGACCTGCGCTACATGGGCCAGGCGCTGATGCTTGGCGGGCGCGGGGTCGGTGCCACCTGGCCCAATCCGTCTGTTGGCGCGGTCGTCACGCGAGAGACGCCCGCTGGCCCTGTCATCGTCGGGCGCGGCTACACGCAACCCGGTGGCCGCCCCCATGGCGAGGCGATGGCGTTCGACATGGCAGAAGATGCGGCGGCCGGCGGCACGCTTTACGTGACGCTCGAGCCCTGCTCGCATCGCACGGTGCGCGGCGCCACCCCTTGCATGGAGCGCACGGTGCTGGCGGGCATCACACGCGTTGTTTCGGCGATGGCTGACCCCAACCCGCAGATTGCCGGTCTGGGGCACGCGCTGCTGCGTGCCGCCCATATTCGCGTGACGGTGGGTGTGGGCGAAGCACAGGCGCAAAGTCAGCATCGCGGCCATGTGCTGCGCGTGACGCAAGGCCGCCCGATGGTGACGCTGAAGCTTGCCATGACGGCAGATGGCTATGCCGGTGGTCCGGGGCGCAATCGCCTGGCGGTGTCCTGCGAGCTGGCCTCTCGCTGGGTGCATCTGCAGCGCGTGCATCATGACGCGATCATGCTGGGCATCGCTTCCGTGCTGGTCGATGATCCGATGCTGAATGTGCGCCTTCCGGGGTTGTCAGGCCGCTCGCCGGTGCGCGTCATTCTGGATTCCGCCCTGCGCCTTCCGCTTGCGAGCAATCTGGTCCGCACGGTCGCTGATGTGCCCGTCTGGTTGATCGCGGCGGAGGATGCGCCCGTCGCGCCGGAACTGGCGCTGGTGGCTTGTGGCGTCGAGGTCATGCGCGTCTCTCGTGCGGCAGATGGGCATCTCGATCTGCACGAGGCGCTGCAACTGCTGGCGGCGCGCGGCATCACGCGGGTCTTCTCGGAAGGCGGGCCCACAGTGGCCGAGAAGCTGGCCCTGGCCGGTCTGGCGGACGAAATCATCCTCTCGTGCTCGCCCCGCGCGCTAGGCGCTGAGGGCGTCATTGCCGTGCGGCCGGGTCTCGCCCGCATGATCGCTGACCCCGCCCGCTACATGCTTGCCGAAAGCGGCCTGATCGGCGACGACATGTTCAACCATTACCGGAAGGTGAGCTGATGTTCACAGGCATTGTCACCGCCATTGGCACCATCACGCGGGTTGAGGCGCGCGGCCCCTCGCTGAAGCGGCTGGCACTCGCCTGCCCTTGGGAGGCGGCGAACATCGATCTGGGCGCGTCCATCGCCTGCTCCGGCGTCTGCCTTACGGTCACCGGATTGGAACCACGCGCTGACGCACAAGCGGGCTGCGTCTTCACGGTTGATGCTGCGGCGGAAACGCTGGCCAGAACAGCCATTGGTGATTGGCAGGTCGGTGCGCCGGTCAACCTGGAGCGCTCGCTGCGCATTGGCGACGAAATAGGCGGCCATCTGGTCACCGGCCATGTCGACGGCATTGCCACCATCGAAGCAATTGACTCGATTGTGCCTGACCCTGCCGACCCCTGGGGCGCCACTGCGCGCTATCACATCCGTGCGCCACGCGATCTGGCGCGCTTCATCGCCGTCAAGGGCTCGGTGACGCTGGATGGCACCTCGCTCACGGTGAATACGGTGGCACAGGACCTGTTTTCGGTGTTGCTGATTCCCCACACGCTGCAAGTCACCACCTGGGGCGCACGGAAAGTGGGCGATGGCTTGCATCTCGAGGTCGATTTGATGGCGCGATATGCGGTTCGGCTTGCCGAGGCGCGTGCGGACGGCTA
>JAYWHQ010000011.1:0-1876 GCA_043777655.1 Allobosea sp.
GCCGCCATCCGCGCGCCGTGTGAACCGGCGGCATTGACGGCGACACCACAGGCGATGCGTTGGCCATCGGTCAGCCGCACGGCGACGATCCTGCTGCCATCGCGCTCATAGGCTGCGACTTCGCCAGCCACATAAGTCACGCCGAGGCTGCGCGCCTTCTTGCGGAAGGCCTGGAGCAGGGCCCAGCCATCGAACCAGCCCTCGCCCGTGACACCAAACGTGCCGCAGGCAAGCTCCTGCGTGTTCAGCCAGCCGAATTTCTGCTGAAGCGCGGCTGCATCAATCAACGCGATGTCCGCGCCTTCTGCTTTCTGGAGCTTCTGATTGGCAGCGAGCGTGGCCGCACCGGCCTCGCTTGCAACATAAAGATACCCGCCCTCGTGCAGACCGATCTCGGGCTTTTCGCCATCAACCGCGAGCAATGTGCCGATCTGGCGCAGGAAGGCGATGCCGTGCAGCGAAATGCGGATGTTCACCGCGCTTGAGAATTGCTGGCGGATCGAGGCGGCTGAAAGCGCCGAGGCCGAGAGCTGATAGGTCGAGTCCTTCTCAACGACGACAACGCGACCTTTGAAGGCGGGATCAAGCGCCAGATGGCAGGCGACAGAAGAGCCGATGGCCGCCCCGCCAACAATCACGACATCTGCTGACTGCACGGCCCTGTTCCCTCACCTGTTCCGATGCATTCCATCAGCACTTGTCGATTGTCACAGCTCCGCCGAAGCGCAACAAGAGGGGCTAATGGCTGACGTCGCATGGTCGCGATGTCAGGTGGTTAGGCTCGACCGAAATACAGAGGGGAATGCTGATGTCAAACGTGGCGCAGGAAATGCTGGCCGTGCTGGAGCGGCTGGGTGTTGACGCAGGCCTGCTTGGAACAGCTGGCATGCCGGCCCGCTCGCCGCTGACCGGCCAGCCAGTAGCTCATCTGCATGAGACCACAGCGACGGAGGCCGACGCCATCATTGCTCGAGCGCATGCGGCCCATCTGGCGTGGCGCAAAGTGCCCGCACCGCGTCGTGGCGAGCTGGTGCGCTTGCTGGGCGAGGAGTTGCGCGCGGCCAAGGCTGATCTCGGCCTGCTGGTGACGCTGGAGGCCGGGAAGATCACCTCGGAGGGCCTCGGCGAGGTGCAGGAGATGATCGACATCTGCGATTTCGCCGTCGGGCTTTCGCGTCAGCTTTACGGCCTGACGATTGCCACCGAGCGCCCCAGCCATCGCATGATGGAAACCTGGCATCCGCTGGGTGTCTGCGGCGTGATCTCGGCGTTCAACTTCCCCGTCGCCGTGTGGTCGTGGAACAGCGCGCTCGCGCTGGTTTGCGGCAACAGCGTGGTGTGGAAGCCTTCTGAAAAGACGCCGCTGACGGCGCTGGCCACGCAAGCCATCATGTTGCGTGCGATGAAGCGTTTTGGCCCGGATGCGCCTGACGGCCTGTCAGAACTGCTGATCGGCGGGCGCGAGCTTGGCGATATTCTGGTACAGGATGCCCGTGTGCCGCTGGTTTCTGCCACAGGCTCGACGCGCATGGGGCGCGAGGTTGGCCAGAAGCTGGCTGCGCGCTTTGCCCGCGCCATTCTGGAGCTGGGCGGCAACAACGCCGCCATCGTGACGCCATCCGCCGATCTCGATCTGGCACTGCGCGGCATTGCGTTTTCGGCCATCGGCACGGCAGGTCAGCGCTGCACGACGCTGCGGCGGCTTTTCGTCCATGACAGCATCTATGATGCGCTGATCCCCAAGCTCATCAAGGTCTATGGCACGGTCAAGATCGGCGATCCCCGCGAGGCGGGCGTGCTGGTGGGCCCACTGGTCGACAAGGCCGCCTTTGACGGCATGGAGCGGGCGCTGGCGGATGCGCGAGCCGTCGGCGGC
>JAYWHQ010000012.1:0-6235 GCA_043777655.1 Allobosea sp.
AAGCAGGTCATCGATGTCGTCAAAAAGGTCTCGGGCGTCGATTTCCCCGTCAGGATATCCCCGCGCCGCGATGGCGATCCCGCGTCGCTTGTCGCCAAGGCGGACCGCATCCGGGCAGAACTCGGATGGAACCCCCAGCTCGATGATCTCGAGACCATCGTCGGGCAGGCACTGGCCTGGGAAGCTTCGCTGAAACGGCGCAACAGCGCCTGATGCCGCAGCAGCAGTCAAACAGCAAAATCGCAAGGTTTTCATCGCCGCCGTCTTGACCCTGCCCGGATTCGCACCGACATCAGCTGCACAACAGTTGACCGGAGCCAAGATGCGCAGACTGTCCTCCATCGCCGCCCTCGCCTGCCTGATGGCAGCACCGCTGGCCTTTGCCGCGCCCGTGCTGGCGCAAGCTGCGCCCAAGCCTGAAGCAGCCAAGCCTCCGGCAGCCAAGCCTGAGGCAGCCAAGCCGCAAGGCGCCTCGTTCCAGAGCTTCATCCAGTCGCTCTGGCCGCTGGCACAGACACGCGGCATCTCGCGCCAGACCTTTGACGCGGCGTTTGCGGGCCTCACGCCGGACCCGTCAATCATCACACTGACAAAGAAGCAGTCCGAATTCGTCGCGCCCATCTGGGGCTACATGGCGAGCGCGGTGAACGGCAACCGCATCGGGCGCGGCCAGGAAATGGCGCAGACCTATGGTGGTGTGCTGGCACAAGTGGAGCGAACCTACGGCGTGCCGAAAGAGGTCGTGCTTGGCGTCTGGGGCATGGAAACCGGCTATGGCGGCTTCAAGGGCGACAAGGATGTCATCCGCTCGCTCGCAACCCTCGCGCATATCCGCTATCGCGGCGAGTTCTTCCGCGATGAGCTGATGATCGCGCTTGAGATGCTGGAGAAAGGGCTGGCCGAGCGCGACGAGATGCGTGGCTCCTGGGCCGGCGCCATGGGCCACACCCAGTTCATGCCGTCGAGCTACATGAAGCATGCCGTTGCCTATGCCGGTGCAGGCACCCATGCCGATATCTGGGACAAGCCGGCAGACGCGCTGGCCTCGACCGCGAACTATCTCAAATCCTTCGGCTGGGAGCCGGGCCTGCCCTGGGGGATCGAGGTCGATCTGCCGTCCGGCTATGACTACAAGGTGCAGCGCGGCAGCTTCGCGAGTTTTGCAGCCGCCCGCGTCGCCCGCTCGGATGGCAGGGCCATGCCCTCCTCCGGAGAGGCGCGCCTGTTCTTCCCGGCGGGCCACAAGGGCCCCGTCTTCCTGCTGACCAGCAATTTCGACGTCATCAAGAAATACAATTCGTCGGATGCCTATGCGCTGGCCGTCGGGCATCTCGGTGACAGGATCATGGGCCGCGCCGGCATTCAGGCCGGCTGGCCGACAGACGCCCCGCGCCTGAACAAGAACCAGATTCAGGAGGTGCAGCGACGCCTGAAAGCCCTGGGCCTCTACACGGCCGACGCTGATGGCCGCATCGGCACAGGCACGCGTGACGCAGTGCGGCAATACCAGTTGCGGGCAGGCATCATTGCAGATGGCTATCCGACGCCGGCCTTGCTGGCGCGCCTCAAAGGTTCAAGCTGACGCAATCACTTGCTTCGGCTATATTGCAGTCGTCCAACTTCGGGATCCCTCACCTGTGACATGGCGCGCCTTCTGCAAGCTGACAGCGGTGGCAGCTCTGGTCTTTGCGACCAGCGGCCCATCGAGCTGGGCTGAGAATGACACCAACCTGATGCGCGACCCAACATTGCGCCGTGGCAATTTTTTTGCGCCTGATCCGAACTTTCGCAATCCCGGCGCGAAGGTCATTCGTGTGCCCAGGCAGCGCCCACGTGTCGCAACGCCGACCTATGGTGCCGCACAGCGGCGCGCAGCATCTTCAGCAACCGTGATCGTGCAGGACCAGCCGATCCTGCCCAAGATCGACCCGACCTCGTTCATCGTCGTGATCGGTGATTCTCTTGGCGAACTGCTGGCCAAGGGACTGGAGGAAAACTTCGCTGATCGCCCTGATGTTGCCGTGGTGCAGAAGGCACGCTCTGATTCAGGGCTCGTGCGGGCCGATTTCCACGACTGGCCCAATACCGTGCGCGAGATGTTGGCCAGCGACCAGAAAATCACGCTGGCCGTGATGCTGCTGGGGGCAAACGATCGCCAGGCGATCCGCGAGGGCGAGATCAACCATGAGCCACTCAGCGAACGATGGCGCGAGCTTTATCGCGAGCGGATCGATGCAGTGGCGGCGGCCTTTGCCGAAAAGCGCATTCCCCTCGTCTGGGTTGGCGCGCCACCGATGCAGAACGCGCGGCTTTCCACAGATATGATCGTGCTGAACGACATGTTCCGCCAGCGGACAGAACGGGCAGGTGGTGCCTATGTCGATCTCTGGAACGGCTTTGTCGACGGCGAGAACCGCTACACCGCAACGGGGCCAGACCTGACGGGCCAGGCCGCACGCCTGCGCACCAATGATGGCATCCACTTCACCAAGGCCGGTGCGCGCAAGGCCGCCTTCTTCACGGACGGGCCCGTGCGGCGCTTGCTGGCAGACCCGGCACCCGCCAACATCATCGCGCTGCCTCCAACCGACGCAGGCGCCCCGTCAAACCCCGAGTTGCGCGAGGGCGGCATCGAGCGGCTGATTGACGGCATGGTGGCTGGCCTGCCGCAAGCCTCGCTGCCAGTCCTCCCCGTCAAGCCCATTGCTGGCCCGATCCTGCCGCTTACGGCCCCGGCACTGGCGCGCGAGGGACTGCTGCTGTCCAGCTCGGCCACCGCACGCGGCCGCAGCGATGCCACGTTCGAACTCGAACGTGTCTTCGCGGAAGGCATCGCGCCCGAGCCCAAACCAGGTCGTGCCGACGATTTCCGCTGGCCGAAGCCAGCAAACTGAGCGGCTGACTCAGCGCGGCAGACTTGTCTGGCCCATCAGGAACATGTCGACCGCATGCGCCGCCTGGCGACCTTCGCGGATCGCCCAGACCACGAGGGACTGGCCACGGCGCATGTCGCCCGCCACAAAAACCTTCTCGACCGAAGTCTTGTAGGACATCGTGTTGGCAGCAACATTGCCGCGCGCATCCAGCGCCACGCCAAGCTTTGCCAGAAGACCATCAGCCACCGGCGCAACGAAGCCCATGGCCAGCAGCACAAGGTCGGCCTTCAGCTCGAAATCGCTGCCCGGGATCGGCTTGAAGTCAGGGCCGACCTTGGCACAGTGCAGCTTCTGCACCTGCCCGCCTGCACCTTCGAACTTCACGGTCGTCACGGCAAAATCGCGCTCGGCACCTTCCTGGTGGCTGGATGAGGTGCGCAGCTTCAGTGGCCAGTTCGGCCACGTCAGCAGCTTGTCTTCCTTTTCCGGTGGCTCGGGCATGATTTCGAGCTGGGTGACGGACAGCGCCCCCTGACGGACCGATGTGCCGATGCAGTCGGAGCCTGTATCACCGCCGCCAATCACGACAACATGCTTGCCGGACGCCAGGATCGGCTCGGCACTGTTCCATGCTTCCCCGCCAACCCGACGGTTCTGCTGAGGCAGAAAATCCATGGCAAAGCGCACGCCTGCAAGATCACGCCCCTCGATGGCGAGATCGCGCGGCTTTTCGGCACCGCCCGTCAGGATCACCGCATCATGCTCGGCCAGCAAGCGCTGCGGATCATGGCTCACGCCGATATCGGCACCATAGTGAAAAGTGACACCTTCGGCCTCCATCTGGGCGACGCGGCGATCCACATGCGACTTCTCCATCTTGAAGTCGGGGATGCCATAGCGCAGCAGACCACCGGCCCGTTGATGGCGCTCGTAGAGATGCACATCATGTCCCGCGCGGGCGAGTTGCTGTGCGGCCGACAGGCCAGCTGGGCCTGATCCGATGACCGCCACTTTCTTGCCGGTCTTCACCGCAGCAGGCTCAGGCAGGATCCAGCCCTCCTGCCATCCGCGATCGACAATCGCGCATTCGATCGACTTGATGGTGACCGGCACATCCTCGAGATTCAGCGTGCAGGAGGCCTCGCAGGGCGCAGGGCAGACGCGGCCCGTGAACTCTGGGAAGTTGTTGGTGGAGTGCAGGTTGAGCAGCGCCTCGTGCCACTTATTGTTGTAGACGAGGTCGTTCCAGTCCGGGATCTGGTTGTTCACCGGGCAGCCATTGTGACAATACGGGATGCCGCAATTCATGCAGCGCGCCGCCTGGTCGCGCGTGGCCTCCTCGCCCAGCGGAATCACGAACTCGCGGTAATTGCGAATCCGGTCCGAGGCCGGAAGATACTTCCGGTCGCGACGGTCAATCTCAAGAAAACCTGTAACCTTGCCCATGATCTCTTTTTCCTGAAACCGTTATTCGGCAGCCAGAGCGGCTTGCGCGCGCTCGATGTCCTGAAGTGCGCGGCGATATTCAACCGGCATCACCTTGACGAAGCGCGGCAGATAATCCGCCCAATTGTCGAGGATCAGTCTGGCGCGCTCCGAACCCGTCATGTCGAGATGGTTGCTGATGAGCTGGCGCAGACGCTCGGCATCATAGCCCGACATGTTGGCCATGACATCGATGCGGCCCTTGAACTCGAGATCGCCGCCGGAATGGTGAAGGCGCTGCTGCAGCTCCTCCTCTTCCGGCACCGGCTCAAGATCGACCATGGAAAGGTTGCAGCGCTTGGCGAAGCTGCCATCCTCGTCCAGCACATAGGCGATGCCGCCTGACATGCCGGCTGCGAAGTTGCGCCCGGTATGGCCCAGCACCACGACCACGCCACCGGTCATGTATTCGCAGCCATGGTCGCCCGTTCCTTCGACGACCGCAATCGCGCCTGAATTGCGCACTGCAAAACGCTCGCCTGCCACGCCACGGAAATAGCACTCGCCGGAAATGGCACCGTAAAGCACCGTATTGCCGACGATGATCGACTTTTCCGCCAGCGTGCGCGAGTTGGGGTCAGGCCTGATGACGATCTTGCCGCCGGACAGCCCCTTGCCGACATAGTCGTTCGCCTGGCCGGTCAGGTTCAATGTCACGCCGGACATCAGCCAGGCACCGAAGCTTTGCCCGGCTGTGCCGGTGAGGTTCACCGTGATGGTGTCATCGGGCAAGCCAGCCTTGCCGAAGACGCGGGCCACTTCGCCCGAAAGCATGGCGCCTGCCGTGCGGTCCGCATTGCGGATGGCCGCATTGATGGTGACAGCCTTGCGCGAGTCGAGCGCGGGTGCAGCCTGCTTGATGAGCTGACGGTCCAGCACATCATCGATTGGGTGCACCTGCCGCTCGACATGGCGAATGGCGACATCCGCACCCATCTCGGGCTTGTGGAACATCTTGGTGAAGTCCAGCCCCTTGGCCTTCCAGTGCTCGATAGCTGGCCGCTGGTCCAGCCAGTCAGAGCGACCCACCAGCTCCTCGAAACGGGCAATGCCCATCGAGGCCATAATCTCGCGAATGTCTTCAGCAATGAAGAAGAAGAAATTCACGACATGCTCGGGCAACCCTGCAAAGCGCTTGCGCAGCACCGGATCCTGCGTCGCCACGCCGACAGGGCAGGTGTTGAGATGGCACTTGCGCATCATGATGCAGCCCGCCGCAATCAGCGGCGCGGTCGCAAAGCCGAACTCGTCGGCACCCAGCAAAGCACCCACCACGACATCGCGCCCCGTGCGCAGGCCACCATCGACCTGCAGCGCCACGCGGCTGCGCAGCTTGTTCAGCACCAGCGTCTGGTGTGTTTCTGCCAGCCCCATCTCCCAGGGCGAACCGGCATGCTTGATCGAGGTCAGCGGCGAGGCACCCGTGCCACCCTCGAAACCGGAGATGGTGATGTGGTCGGCCCGCGCCTTGGCGACACCGGCGGCCACCGTGCCGACGCCCACTTCCGAGACCAGTTTGACCGAGACATCGGCACGCGGATTGACGTTCTTCAGGTCGAAGATCAGCTGCGCCAGATCCTCGATGGAATAGATGTCATGATGCGGTGGTGGCGAGATCAGGCCGACGCCCGGTGTCGAATGGCGCACCTTGGCGATGCGCGCATCGACCTTGTGGCCCGGCAGCTGACCACCCTCACCGGGCTTGGCACCCTGCGAAATCTTGATCTGCATCATATCCGAGTTGATGAGATATTCCGTCGTCACGCCGAAGCGGCCCGACGCCACCTGCTTGATCGCCGATCGCATCGAGCGCCCGTCGCTCAGCGGTTGAAAACGCTCCGGCTCCTCGCCGCCCTCGCCTGTGTTGGACTTGC
>JAYWHQ010000013.1:0-1866 GCA_043777655.1 Allobosea sp.
CTAGGATGAAGTCGACAAAGGCCTTCGCCGCCACAGCGTTCTTGGTCGTGTTCAGAATGGCGACTGGCTCGGTGACAGCCGAGACGCCCTCGCTCGGGAACACGAACTCGACAGGCGAGCCCTTCGCTTTCTCGCGCAAGGGCAGGAAGTCGACAACCATGCCGTAGAGCTTCTCGCCGGTCGCGACCTGACGCAGGATATCGCCATTGCCGCCAGCAGCCACGGCGCCATTGGCGCGCAGCTGGTCATAATAGCCCCAACCGCCAGGCAACACGCCAGTCAGCGTCATGGTGTGGATGAGGGCCGCGCCAGAGGTCAGCGGGCTCGGCATGGTCAACTGACCCTTGGCTTCAGGCTTGGTCAGGTCTGCCCAGGAGGTCGGCTTGAAGCTGGCCTTGGTGTTGTAGACGATGCCGGTGGTGATGAGCTTGGTGGCAAACCAGCTCTTTTCCGGATCATGCAGGCCAGCCGGATAGGCAGCAACATCAGCTGCCGGGTGGGCAAGCAGGCGGCCTTCCTTCTTGAGTGATTCCATCGTCACCGAATCGGCGATCAGCAGCACATCGGCCTGTGCCTGACCGGCCGTGATCTCGGCGCGCACCTTGGCCATCAGGCGGGTGGTGCCATCGCGCACGAAGGAGACGTCCACGCCGGGATACTTGGCCTTGAAGGCATCAATCGTCTGCTGGGCGTCGGTGTTCGGCTGGCTGGTATACAGCAGCAGCTTGCCTTCCACCGCACCGGCAGGAGCCGCGCCAAGGGAGCCAGCCAACAGCAGGGCAGCCATACCTGCGCAAAAGGACATGCGGTTCAGCATCGAAAATCTCCAGACTGGATGGAATGAATGAATGTTGGGCGTGGCGCTAGAGCGTTCCCACGACAATTCGATGACATTCAGCCACAGAAAGCGATGCAAAAACGGCATGCGCAAGTCTGCGGGCCTTGTGTGGCGATGGCGCAGAATAGCGCTTGTCTCGCCAGCCCGTTCAGGCTTACCTTTGCAGCAAGGCACGGGGAAACGTGCTTTTAAAACGTTTAAAACGGGAGGTAGACATGAAGACAATGAAGAAGCTTGTGACTGGCGCCGCTTTTGCCGCCATTGCCGCCGGGTGGTCCGGCGCGGCTGTTGCACAGGAAACCCTGACCGTCTGGTTCACCAAAGGCTTCTACAAGGCCGAGGATGACGCGCTTCTGTCGATGATCGACAAATTCCAGAAGCAAACCGGCGTGAAGGTCGAGCTGTCGCTCTATTCGACGGAAGATTGCATCACCAAGTCTGTTGGCTCGGTGGAGGCCGGAACGCCGCCGGATGTGGGCTATTGCACCACGTACGATTTCCGCACCACCGGCAAATGGGCGTTCGAGGGCAAGCTCGAAGACCTGTCGGACACCGTCAACGCCATGAAGGCCGAGTTTGTGCCGGATGCACTGGCCACCACCCTGCTGCTCAACGGCAAGACCAACACCAAGGCTTACTATGCCATGCCGGTGCAGCGGCAGACCATCCACATCAACTACTGGCGCGACATGCTGACCGATGCCGGTTTCAAGGAAAGCGACATCCCGACCGATTGGGCCGGCTATTGGGGCTTCTGGTGCGACAAGGTTCAGCCAGCGCTGCGTGCCCAGGGCAAGCGTGTTTTCGCCATCGGCCATCCGCTTGGCGTGGCTGCGTCCGACACCTTCTATTCGTTCCTGATGGTGGCCTCGGCCTACAACGCCCAAATCGTCGACGAGAGCGGCAAGATCGTGCTCGATCAGCCGAAGAACAAGGCGGCCATGACCGAGGCGCTGAAGTTTTACACCTCGATTCTGGCCAAGAATTGCACGCCGCCCTCCTCGGTGAACTGGCTTGATCCTGACAAC
>JAYWHQ010000014.1:0-1860 GCA_043777655.1 Allobosea sp.
ATGTCGTCTTCAAGCGCCATGGCAGGCCAACTCCGGCTTCAGATCACGGATTCAGGCGGTAGCCGCCGGCATCCGTCACCAGCAGCCGGGCTGTTGTCGGGTCCGGCTCGATCTTCTGGCGCAGGCGATAGATATGGGTTTCCAGCGTGTGCGTGGTCACCTGCGAGTTGTAACCCCAGACCTCCTGCAGCAGCACCTCACGCGCGATGGACTTGCGGCCAGCGCGATACAGGAAGCGCAGGATCGCCGTTTCCTTCTCGGTGAGCTTCATCTTGGAGCCCTTGTCGCTGACCAGCAGCTTCGAGCTGGGATGGAACGTGTATGGCCCCACCTGAAACACGGCGTCCTCGCTGGACTCATGCTGGCGCAAATGCGCCCGGATGCGGGCAAGCAGCACGGCAAACTTGAACGGCTTCACCACATAGTCATTCGCGCCGGCTTCCAGTCCGAGCACGGTGTCGGCATCAGAGCCCTGGCCCGTCAGCATGATGATCGGACCCTTGAAGCCGTTGCGGCGCATGATCTTGACGCCCTCGCGGCCATCCATGTCCGGGAGGCCGACATCCATGACAATCAGGTCAAACCGCTCGTTCTGCGCCGTCCTCACGCCACCGGTGGCTGAATCTGCCGTCGAGACCTTGAACTCTTCATAAAGCGACAATTGCTCGGCCAGGGCCGACCGCAGTGGCTCGTCGTCATCGACAAGCAGGAGATTGTGGACAGAAGGCATGTCTTGAAACACCAGCGGGTTGCGTTGTGCGACAGATTAGCGACCTTGGGCTGGACAACAAGTCACGGCTCAACGAAATCACGTGACGTGACCGTGAGCAGGCACCTGTGCGGAGACCATGATGGCTAGACAGCTTCTGACACGTCTGGTGGTGATTGTCTCAGTGACCGACCGGCGTCGCGGCCAACTTCAGGCCGGGCTGGCGAAATTTCCCTGCGCGATCGGACGCGGCGGTGTGATTGTCATGAAACGGGAGGGGGATGGCGGCACGCCACGGACCGAATTGCCTCTGCGCCGCCTGTTCTGGCGGGCGGACCGCTTGCCGAGAATACGCACGCAACTCGCCAGCCGGGCCATGACCCCGCGCGACGCCTGGTGCGATGACAGAAACGACCGACGCTACAACCGCCTGATCTCGCGGCCCGAGGGCGTGGCCGAGGAACGGCTGTGGCGCGCCGACCACCTTTACGACATCGTGGTCGAACTTGGCTGGAATGACCGGCCCGTCAGGAAAGGCCGCGGCAGCGCCATATTCTGGCATCTGGCCCGTCCGGGCTTCACACAGACAGCCGGCTGCATGGGCACGGATGTGAGCACGTTCCAAAAGCTGCTGCCGCGCCTTTCGCGCCGGTGCAGGATCTGCTTGCGCTGACACATGTGGACATTGTTTTCCGGGGCAGCCATTTAGGAAGCCCCTGTCGATTTGTTTCTCCCGCAAGGTGCTCCCGTGTACGGCCAGCCAAGCCTGCTTTTCGACATTGACGGCACCTTGTCGAACACCGAACACTATCACCTCGAATCCATGCGCTTCTCTTTTGCGCGCCACGGCGTTCCGCTCGGCGAGGACGAGTTCAAGACCAGGATCGTTGGCCGGGCCAACAACGTGATCTTTGCTGACTACTTTCCCCGGCATTCTGTCGCTGAGCATGTCATGATGGCGGCGGAGAAAGAGGCGCTTTTCCGTGAAATGGCGCAAGTTGGCCTGTCTGAACTGCCGGGGCTTGGTTCGCTGCTGGATTGGGCTGATGAACGCAAGCTGCCCATGGCAGTGGTGACAAATGCGCCGCGGCCAAATGCCGACGCGATACTGGACATGCTGGACATCGCGCACCGTTTTCAGGCGAAGATCA
>JAYWHQ010000015.1:0-1858 GCA_043777655.1 Allobosea sp.
CTGACCATCCAGCCGCTTGTTGCCACCAGGCACGTGCCGGCAACTGCCACGGAACTCGCCAGCAGAAGGCTGTTGAAGATCGTGCGCAGTTCGTCGGGATCAGAGAGAGCCTTTTCATAGTTATGCAGACCAAGCGTCAGGTTGTAAGGCCAGAAGCGCACCAGCGAGCCAAAGATCGCCATGCCGATGATGCCAAGGATGGCACATGTCACCATGACAACCAGCAGGGTGCAGAGACCGTCGCGCATGCGGTTCTGGCCCAGCACCACTGGCACGGACCGGCCGCTGAACGTTGCCCGCTGGTTGCGCCTGGCCAGCACATCAATGCCGTATGCGACAAGCGCTGGCGTCAGCAACATCACGCCAACAACCGCGCCAAGCTCGAAGTCGAAGCGCCCGATGACCTGCTTGTAGATGTCGGTAGCCAGCACATTGGTCGAACCGCCGATGACCGTCGGGATGCCGAAATCGGTGAAGACGCTGACGAACACGACGCAAGCCGCACTGATGATCGCGTATTGGCACGAGGGCAACGTCACGTTGACGAAGGTTCTGAGTGGCGAAGCCTTCAAGGCGCGCGCGGCCTCATAGAGCCGCTGGTCGCCGCTCGCGAGCCCGGCGGACAGGATGAGGATGGCATGCGGCAATGCGTGAAAAACAGAGGCGGTGACGATGCCAATCGGCCCATAGATGGAGTTGCCCATCAGCCATGACTTCAGCACGCCCTGATTTCCGAACAGGTAAATCATGCCGAAGGCCGGCAGCATTGATGGCGCCAGAAGCGGCACCAGCATGATGACCCGGAACAATCCCTTGAACGGGATCGCGCTGCGATGCAGGGCGAAAGCGTAAGGAAAGGCGATGGCAATGGTCAGCACCGTCGAAAGCGCCGACAGGCTCACCGAGTTCCAGATCGCAATCGAAAGTCCGGGCTCGCCAATGTACCGGGCAAAATTCGCCAGCCCGACAAAGCCGCCTTCGCGGTTGAGCAGGCTTTTCAGCAGCAGCGCCAAGATCGGCGCAATGATGCTGACCAGCAGAAGCGCAATCAGCCCCAGCGGCAGGAGCTGCCTGGAAAGCGGCCCTGCCAGTGATGACAGGCGAAAACGCAACGTCTCTGAACGCGGTTCTGTCAGCGACACTGTTCAGACACCATCGCCAAGGTGTTGGTCACGGGATTCGGCAAGGATGCGGATCTGTTCAGGCGGAAATGAAACCGCCAGTTCGTCTCCGGTGCGCGGCAGAACCGGCAGCCGGACGGATGGGACCTCGACGTCGATGGCAACGCCATCCGCATCACCAACATGAAGTGTCAGCCGGACAGTGTCGCCGAGATAGAGCACGCTCCAGACCTGCGCCTGCAAAGCCTGCCCTGATGCCTCTGCCTCTGGACCGATCAGGACGGCGCTCGGTCGGATGCACAGATGCGCACCCGTTGCCGGGATGGCTGCGTGCGCGCCGCGCCCAATGCGCAAGGGCCCTGCACAAATCTGGGTCTCATTGACGGATGAAATCCGGAAAGCGTTCATTTCGCCCATGAAACGCGCCACGAAAAGGTCGGCCGGGGTTTCGAACACCTGCTGCGGGGTGCCGCATTGCACGATGCGCCCGCGGTTCATCACGATGATCCTGTCAGCGACAGCCAGCGCCTCTTGCTGGTCGTGCGTGACCATCAGCGCTGTAACGCCGACACGCCGCTGCAGCGCCAGCAGTTCAAGCCGGAGCCGTGCCCGCACATTGGCGTCAAGGGCTGACAGCGGCTCATCCAGCAACAGCAAGCCAGGCGAAAGGGCCAGCGCCCTGGCCAGCGCAACACGCTGCTGCTGCCCGCCGGAAAGCTGGGCGGGATATTTCGCGG
>JAYWHQ010000016.1:0-6181 GCA_043777655.1 Allobosea sp.
CTTCTGGATGATGTCTGGTTGACCTCGGACACATCGCGTCCAAAGAAGCTCATCCTGCTCGAGCCCAGGCGGATCGCGGCGCGGGCGGCAGCGGCGCGCATGGCAGCCACGCTTGGCGAGAGTGTCGGAGACACGGTTGGCCTGCGCGTCAGGCTCGGCTCCAAGATCAGCAAGCGCACCCGCATTGAGGTTGTCACCGAGGGCGTCTTTGCCCGGATGATCCTTGATGATCCAATGCTGGACGGCGTGGCTGGCGTCATTTTCGACGAGTTTCATGAGCGCTCGCTCGATGCTGATCTCGGCCTGGCTCTGGCACTCGATGCGCAAGCGGGCTTGCGCGAGGACCTGCGCATCCTTGTCATGTCGGCCACGCTGGATGGCGCGCGCGTCGCTGCCCTGCTTGGGGAAGCGCCTGTGATCGAGTCTCAGGGACGTGCTTTCCCGGTCACACTCAAGCATCTGCCGCGTGATCCTCTCAAGCGCATCGAGGATCAGGCCGCTGATGCCGTCATGCTGGCACTGGGAGAAGAGACAGGCTCGCTGCTGGTCTTCCTGCCGGGCCAAGGTGAAATCACCCGCGTGGCAGAACGGTTGCAGCAGCGCGTTCGAATACCCGATGTCGACATCCTGCCGCTTTTTGGCGCGATGGAGCCCGCAGCGCAGGATCGCGTCATCCGCCCGACCGAGCGCGGGCGCCGCAAGATCGTGCTGGCAACCTCCATTGCCGAAACCTCGCTGACCATTGAAGGCGTGCGTGTGGTGATCGATTCAGGCCTCGCCCGCATCCCCGTCTACGAGCCTGACATCGGCGTGACACGGCTGGAGACGGTGCGCGCCAGCAAGGCGGCGGCTGACCAGCGCGCGGGCCGCGCGGGGCGAACGGAGCCGGGCACCTGCTACAGGCTCTGGGATGCCGCAGGCACCGGCGCGCTGCAGCCCTTCACGCGACCAGAAATTCTTTCAGCCGATCTTGGTCCGTTGCTGCTTGATTGCGCGGCCTGGGGCGTGACAGACCCACAGACGCTGGCCTTCCTGGACTCGCCACCAGCGGGTGCCTTGTCCGAGGCGCGCAAGCTGCTGGAAGCGCTTGGCGCGCTGGCGCGTGATGGCCAGATCACGCCTGAAGGTCGCGCGATGCGCTCGCTGCCATTGCCGCCACGACTGGCGCGCATGACCATGCTGGCGGCAGCACGCGGGCAGGCAGCACTTGCTGCTGATCTCGCCGTGCTGATGGTCGAGCGGGGCCTCGGGGGCGATTCCGTCGATCTGGATGAACGCCTGCCCCGGTTCCGACGGGAGCGGAGCCCCCGCACCGAGGCCGCACAGCGCATGGCATATAACTGGGCACAGGCAGCACTCTCGATGGTGGCAGTGGCCTCGCCAGATCAGGACACGCTGTCGAGCGGTGGCTGTCTGGCGCTGGCCTATCCCGAGCGAATCGGCAAACGGCGCGGCGCATCTGACGGCGTCTACCTCCTGTCGAATGGCCGGGCGGCAGCGCTCGAGCCAGGTTCGAGGCTGGCGCAGGAACGTTTTCTGGTCGTGGCCGACATGACGGGCAAGGCGCAGCAGGCCCGCATCATGGCGGCAGTCGCAATCACCGAAGCAGAGGTTGCCGCCCTGTTCGATGAAGCCCGCCAAGAGACCGTCGAGACGGTCTTTGATGCCGGCGCCCGCGCCGTGCGCTGTCGCGCGATCCGGCGTCTGGGAGCCCTTGTTCTGTCCGAGCGCCCCTTGCCCGCCAGCGCGCAGGCTGATGCCCCTGTGATGCTCGCGGAGGGCGTGGCGAAACTCGGGCTGGGCCTCCTGCCCTGGACGAAGGAGCAGTTGCAGCTGCGCGAACGGATCGCTTTCCTGCGCCATGCCGGGATGGATGGTCTGCCAGATGCGAGCGATGCGGCACTCGGGCCAGGTGCGGCCGAATGGCTTGCACCCTTTCTGCCGGGCCTGTCAGCACTGGCCGAGATAACATCGTCACATCTGGAGGCTGCCCTGACAGGGCTGCTGCCATATGCGCTGCAGCGAATGATCGATGCCGAAGCGCCGACACATTTTCTTGCGCCCACGGGCACGCGGGCCGCCGTCGACTATGGCGCGGAAGCGGGCCCCAGCATCGCTATCCGCGTTCAGGAGCTCTATGGTCTGGTGCGTCACCCCGCTTTGGCGGGTGGGCGCGTCCCGCTGACGCTGGAGCTGCTGTCGCCTGCCCATCGGTCCATCCAGATCACGCGCGACCTGCCCGGTTTCTGGCGTGGATCATGGGCAAGTGTCAGGACGGAGATGAAAGGGCGTTACCCTCGGCATCTCTGGCCGGAAGACCCATCGGTGGCCGTGGCGACCATGCGCGCCAAACCGCGCGGCACCTGAATGCCTCACGCGCGAAACTCTCAATTTCCGAAACGATCCCGCATCAGGCGCTCGCCAATGGCGCAATTGGTGCGCGATGTTCTGGCCTGCGCCTTCTGGATCAGTCTTGCCGCATCATCCGGGGCCAACGCGATCTCGCGCACCAGCTTGGTGCGGACCGCATCAGCGAACTGATGGCGCTCGCGCACCGGCACCACGAAAGCGCCCACCCCGCCGATCACGCAATCCTCGTAATACTGGTCCAGCGCGCCAATATCGAGATAGCCAGGTGATTTCAGCATGATTGGCAAGCCATTGATGCCAATGCCTTTATCGAGCGCCTCGTCACGCGCCACGTTGACGAGGCGACCATCATTGTTGGGGCCATCGCCGGAAATGTCGATCACACGGCGGAGGGGCCGCACGGGTGCCTTTGCGAGCAGTTCCATGCTGTTGTCGATCGCGCCCGAGATCGAGGTGCGTCGCCCGCGCCGGATCGGCGCCTCGGCCAACCGATCGGCAAAGGCATTGGCGTCTGCTGCGGTATCCAGAATGACCCAGTCCATCGTATTGTGGATCACATTCTGACCGGCCCATTCGAAATAGGCCACGGCGATCCTGCCCACCGCACCCTTCTCGATAGCGTCATGCACCTGCTTCGAACGGAACGCCTCGACATAGCCTGAGCGCTGCAAGGCGAGTTCGTCCATGTCCATCGAATAGGAAATATCGACAGCAAGAACGAGTGCAAGATCGACCTCAGCCGGTTCCTGACTATGCACCACAGGCGTGGGCGACATGGCGAGAAACGCCAGCAGAAAAGTCAGAAGAAAACGGCGCATGACGTAAACACCCCGCATTGCGACTTGTCGCATCAGGGTCACAATCTGCGCCAGCCTGCGTTCACCGCCAAGCGGTTTTGTTGGGCAATGCGATAACAGCCTGGTCAGTGGCGCTTGGCTGCTCCCAGACGCGCGCGCTCAACAATGCGGATGGCCGCCTCGAGACTTTCGTCAATCGTGAGTGCGGAGGTGTCGACAATCACCGCATCACCGGCTGCTTTAAGAGGCGCGTCGCGGCGCCCTGAGTCGCGCGCGTCCCGCCGCCGGATATCGGTGACGATGTCATCGAGCAGCACCGTCTCGCCACGCGCCAGCAACTCCTTGTGGCGGCGCGCAGCGCGCACCTCGGGCGAAGCAGTCACAAACAGCTTGGCGGTGGCTTCCGGACAGATCACTGTGCCAATGTCACGGCCATCAAGCACGGCACCGCGCCCCTTACGGGAAAACTCGCGCTGGAGATCAACCAGCGCGGCGCGCACGCCAGGCATTGCGGCGATCACCGAGGCTGCCTCACCCATGTCGCGCCCGCGCAGACGGTCTTCATCAAGTGTTGCGGGATCGAAACGAGACGCGGCTTGTTCCGCAAGTGCAGCATCATGCAAATCATGCTCGGCGTCGAGCATCATGCCGGCCACGCCGCGATAAAGCAGACCGGTATCGAGATGCGCCAGATGATACCAGGCGGCCAGCCGCTTCGCGAGCGTGCCCTTGCCTGAGGCCGCCGGGCCATCCACGGCGATCACCAAGGTGGCTGCAGTCTCTCTGGCTGGCTTGGTCATGCAACCTCCTGAAGTCAGGCAACGTCTGAAATATCAGCGCCCAACGCCTGCATCATGGGCACGAAGCTGGGAAAACTGGTGGCAATCATCGCGCCATCGTCAACCGCCATCGGCTTCTGGCTCGCCATGCCCATCACCAGAAAGCTCATGGCGATGCGGTGGTCGAGATGCGTGGCAACCATGCCGCCACCCGCGACAAGCCCTCGTCCACCCTCGACCACGAGATCATCGCCGTCGATATGGCAGGTGACACCGGCGGCCTTCAGCCCGGCCTCGACGGCAGCAAGGCGGTCAGATTCCTTCACACGCAGCTCTTGGAGGCCGCGCATCCGGGTTGTCCCGGTTGCAAAAGAGGCCGCCACGGCAAGAATGGGATATTCATCGATCATCGACGGCGCACGCTCTGGTGGCACGTCAACGCCTTGCAGTTCTGAGGCCTTCACACGGAAGGTCGCAACCTCCTCGCCGCCTTCGTTCGAAACGGACTCAATCTCGATGCTGGCGCCCATTTCGCGCAAGGTCGTGATGAGCCCGGTGCGCAGCGGGTTGGTCATCACGCTTTCAAGGACGATGTCCGAGCCCGGCACGATGAGGGCAGCCACCAGCGGGAAAGCCGCCGAAGAGGGATCTGCAGGCACGATCAGCGGAGCGGCGCACAGTTCCGGCTGACCTTTTAGCGTAATGTGGCGGCCATGAGAACCTTGAGGCTTCACCACAACATTGGCACCGAAATGCACCAGCATGCGCTCGGTATGGTCCCGCGTGGCCTCTGTCTCGATCACCGTGGTTTCGCCCGGCGCGCAAAGTCCTGCAAACAGCACAGCTGACTTGATCTGCGCCGATGCCACCGGCGTCTCATACGTGATCGGAAATGCCTCCCTGGGCCCGCGCAAGGTCAAGGGCACGCGCCCGCCTTCAGCTTCCGACACAACCTGGACGCCCATTTGCAGCAGCGGCTCGAGGATGCGCCGCATCGGGCGCTTGCGCAGGCTCGCATCGCCATCAAAAGTTGTCGTGATCGGATGGGCGCCGCAAACACCCATCATCAGGCGCGAGCCTGTGCCGGCATTGCCGAAATCCAGCAGCCCCTTTGGCTCCTGCAAACCGCCGACACCAACGCCCCGCACCCGCCAGGCCCCGGGCGCATCGCGGGTGACTATGGCACCGAGCGCGCGGGCGGCCTCAGCCGTGCGCAGAACATCTTCACCTTCGAGCAACCCCGTCACCCGCGTCTCGCCGATGGCCAGCAACCCGAAAATCATCGCGCGATGCGAGATCGACTTGTCCCCGGGCACCCGCACACGGCCCTTGAGCGCGCCATTGGCTTGCGCCTTCAAGGGGGTCGGTTCTGGATGATGGGACTGGGATTGGGCAGACACAGGCTTCTCGCTCTTCATCCGGTCGGGCTTTTCGGCGGGGCGGGGCCATGTGCCAGACGCCACTACGGTTGACTAGCATGATGGCTTCAAACCTGTCATGCCGCCTTGGCGAGAGAAATCATCATTTGACAGCCTGCCTCCACCCGACTAACCGACGCCCCTGCATTTCATACAAATCCGCACCAAAGGCTCACCATCGTGGCGAAAGCTGAACTTGGCACCAAACGTGTCTGCCCGACCACGGGCCGCAAATTCTATGACATGAACAAGGACCCGATTGTCTCGCCCTATACCGGCCAGACTTTCGCGCGCAGCATCTTCGAGCCGCAAGCGAAGCCCTTGAAGCCCGAAGCCGATGATGAGGACGAGGCAGACGCGGCAGAGAGTGTCGTCGAGCTTGTGCCTCTGGAGGAAGCGGATGCCGAGACGGATGTGAAGGACGAGGCCGCCGTCGTCGACGACATCGAGGTCGAGGACGATGCAGCGCCAGCCGATGACACCTTCCTCGAGGAAGACGAAGAAGGCGATGATGATGTTGCCGATCTGATCGATGGCGATCTCGAGGATGATGAAGAGACTTGAGCCTCAAGAGGCTTGAGTCTTGCGGGCTGCGCCTCTATAGGAGCGCAGCGCGTCAGTGACGCACGAACTTCGGCTGTGCCCAAACAGCCGCGGATGGGGCCATAGCTCAGCTGGGAGAGCGCCTGCATGGCATGCAGGAGGTCAGCGGTTCGATCCCGCTTGGCTCCACCAAACCCTACCTGAACCCGCACTCCCCCGCGCTGCCACGATCAGTGCCGGCGCAGTGTTCGCGCACCCTGGCCTTTGCCAAAAA
>JAYWHQ010000017.1:0-1849 GCA_043777655.1 Allobosea sp.
ATTATGATTCCCGTGCTCTAACCAGCTGAGCTACCCCGCCACAAGGCGATGCGCGCAACCGTTCGGTGGCGCGGATATAGGTGGCAGGCAGGGCGGGCGTCAAGCGTTTCCGGGCCTGGTCATGTTGCTTTGCGCGGCGCTATCACGCAATTGCGACATGCGAGACCGAAAGCGAGCCGCGACGTTCGCCTCAGGCCCTGTGCCAGATGACTAATGCAAACCCGATGGAGCCTGTCATGTTGAAGCGGACTGTTGCGGCCCTTGTTCTCACGTTGGCCCTGGGCACGCAGGCGCTGGCCGTTGGGTCGGTCGATCTCGAACTGGAGGGTGACCCGAACTATCGCACCGGCAATCGCCTCATCAAGGAGAAGGACTACGCCGCAGCCCTGCCACATCTGCAGAAAGTGGCAGCCGAGTGGCCGCAGAAGCCGGAAGCGCAGAACCTTCTGGGCTTCACCCACCGCAAGCTCAGGAATTATCCGGCTGCAAAGCAGTTTTATGATGCAGCTCTGGCGCTCGATCCGAGCTATCGGCCAGCGCTCGAATATCAGGGCATGTGGTTCATCGAGATGGGCGAGATGGCGTCAGCCAAGGTCAACCTCGAGAAGCTGCGCCGCATCTGCGCGATGTGCGAGGAGACCGCCGATCTCGAGAAGGCCATTGCGACCGGCGTGACGCACTGAACAAAAAAGCCGGAACCCGAAGGTTCCGGCTGATCTTTACCGGCCCGCAATGGCCCGGCCGCGTCGCAGGCTGCTCACGCGGCTTGCTGGATCGCCGAGATGAGCCACTCGCCACCACGGGGGCGAACGAAGGTCCACTGCTCGACGGCTTCCTGCACGGCGGTTTCGCTGCCCTCGAGAACCTTGCCCGTCTGGCGGTCCTTGATGGCATTGATGTAGCTGTAGCGCAGCGCGACGGTGGCATATTCCATGCCGTCCTCGCTCCAGGCTTCAGCCAGATCACCTTGCAGCAGCTTCACGTCGCTGGTCAGGTCGATCACGCCCTTCTGGTGGTTCTCGTTGATGTCATCGCCGAAATAGCCCAGCATTTCCGGGGTCGAGATGGCGCGCACAGCGGCCTCGTCCTCACGCGAGTAGCCGTCCATCAGCGCCTTCAGCCGCTGCTCGAAGACACCGAAATCGGCACCCGACAGCTTCACCTCGCCAAGGACCGGGGCGGCCACCGACGCAGCGGCAGCGGCTGCGCCGCCGCCGAGCATGCCGCCCAGAGCGGTGCGCTGGGCTGTGTCAGGGGTCATGCCCTCACGCGGCAGCGGTGCGCCACCGGCAGCAGCCATCTGCGGCTGCGCGCGGCGACGGAAGAACCGGACGGCCAGGAAGATGAGGCCGAAGATCAGCGCGGCCTGAAGCAGCAGACCGAAGAAGCCGGCCAGCGAACCAAGGCCACCGAACAGGCCGGAGCCCGACAGGAGACCGAACAGGCCCGCGCCAAGCAGGCCGGCGCCGATGCCCATCATCATGTTGCGGGCGAAGGACGGCTGCGCAGCAGCGGCAGCGCCAGGGCGTGCAGCCTGCGAGGCAGCGGCCGGGTTGGCGGCAGGCGCCGTCGTGCGCTGCATGGTCTGCGCGCCGCCCGGAGCGGTGTTGGTCGACGGGGCTGACTGGAACGTCTTGGAGCCCCGGCTGCCAGAGCTCTTCGAACCGCCGGGCTTGGCCTCGGCAAGAGCAGGAACCAGCAGGAGCGCACCAGCGAACACGGCGATGAAACGACCGCGACGGGCAAGCGAAATGAGCGACATGTTTTATCCCCTTCAGGACCACGATTGATCCCTTGTCGATGTGGAATATGGTGCAACGGCATGAATTGTTCAAGACGGATTTGCAGA
>JAYWHQ010000018.1:0-6149 GCA_043777655.1 Allobosea sp.
ACAGGTGATTGCCGAGAAATACGTTCAGCTGGCGCGCGACGCTCAGTCTTCGGGCGACCCGGTGTTGTATGAAAGCTACCTCCAGCACGCCGAGCATTATTATCGCGTCATGATGGCTGCGCAGGAGGCGGCCGGCCCGCAATTTGGCCAATATGCCATCTCCCAGCGTCCCTTCGGTGAAGAGGATGATGGCGACGACGAGGGTGATGACGACAACCAGCCGTTCAACGGCGGCAACCAGCAAGATCATCGTGGCCAGCAGGGCGGCGATGACCAGCCTTACGAAAATCGCAGCCAGCAGGACAATCGCGGCCAGGACAATCGCGGCCAGGATAACCGGGGGCAAGATAGCCGGGGGCCTGATCGCAATGTCGGCCAGCAGCGGTTTGACCGCAATGATCGTGGCGGCCAGGATCGTGGCGGCCAGGATCGCGGTGGTCAGGATCGCGGTGGTCAGGACCGGAACAATCAAGAGCGGAACGGCAGCAGCCCGCGCCGCTTCGACCGTGGCCAGCCGCGTGTTGACCGCAATGACGGCCAGAATGGCGAGCGGCCGCGCTTTGATCGCGGCGATCGGCCCGAGCGTCAGGATCGGCCGGATCGTTTCGCGCCGCGGCCGGATCAACCATCGGCTCAGGCTTCCGGGAGCGATGAGCCGCGCGTGGCCAATGTCGACAATCAGGATCAGCCGCCGCGCCGGTTCGAGCGTCGCCCGCGCCGTGACGAGGGCATCGAGCCCGCAGCGGAAACAGGCGCCGCTTTGCCGGCTTTCCTGACGAACCCGGTGCGTGTGCCGATTTCAGTGCCGGTTGCGCCCGAAGCCATCGCGCCAGTGCCCGCTTCATCCGCAAGTGATGCTGGCGAGCCGGTCAAGGCGCGTGCGCCGCGCCGCCGCCGCAGCCCGCGCGAGGTGATGGATGCGTTGGGCGCCGAAACAGGTGACGCGAACGAGTGAGTTTGCAGACAATGCCGCATGGCAAGAACGGGGCCTTGCGGCCCCGTTCTTGTTTGCCGACAAGACTGGTTGCTCGCGTGTTACCGCAGCCCAAGCGACGTCGATTCGGGCGCTCCCACGGGGGTCAGCCGCTCGCCTTCCGCCAGCGAGCCCGATGCGATGATCTCAGCATAGACCCCGCAATCAATGTGGCCATAGGCGGCCATCAGCGTCTTGACCACGGGCAGGTCGCGGATGCCGGTTGTCGGGTCAACGGCGGTGGCCGCGCAGCGGTCGATCCGCTTGGTGACCCTGAGTCTGAGGCCGGATGTCCCTGCCAGCTCCTGGCCCACCAGATCAAACTCGGCCCAGGGTGCCAGCCCTTCCAGGTGGATGTTGCCGCGAAAGCGCAGCGGGTCGAGCGGCGCATCCAGCCGCTGTTCGAGAGCCGCCACGCTTGCCAGATTGATGAGCGAGACGAAGCCCGACGCTGAATCGGTGAAACGGAACCCGGCTGGCGCGCTCAGCCATTGCGGCGAACCGCGCAGCTCTTCAGGCATGTAGCTCTGGAAGAAGGCGCTGATTTCAGAGCGACCGGCCTTCGTATCCACTCGTGCTGCCAGCGCGGTCTTGCCTTCATGCGTGATGTGGAGCGTGGCCGTGGCATCGTCGTAACGTGTCTGCAGCCGCGCGAGCGCCGCTTGCTTCATCAGCATCAGGAATTTGATCTTGGGCTGATGCTCGGGTGCGCTCGCGTCGAACCCCGAAGGGCCGTTCTCGATGGCAAACATCCGGTCGCCCGGAAAATAGGCATCTCGTGCCATCGTCACGCGGTTCAGCCGCTCGGGCGAAAGGCCCTTGACCGGATAGCGATAGAGCGAGGCAACCCGGATGGTGCTCATCTTGGCGTCAGTCCTTCTTGAGCTTTTCGGTCTCGGGCTTTTCCTGGCCCATCGCGACAATGCCGCGGCGGATGGCTCGGGTGCGGGTGAAATGCCTGTGCAACGTCTCGCCATCGCCAAAGCGGATGGCGCGGGTGAGGACGGAAAGGTCCTCGCTGAAACGCCCCAGCATCTCCAGGACGGCTTCCTTGTTGTGCAGGAAGACATCGCGCCACATCGTCGGGTCGGACGCCGCAATGCGGGTGAAATCGCGGAAGCCGCCAGCCGAGAACTTGATGACCTCGGACGCGGTGACCGTCGCCAGATCTTCTGCCGTGCCGACGATGTTGTAGGCGATCAGGTGGGGCAGATGGCTGGTGACAGCCAGCACGAGATCGTGATGCTGCGGCGTCATCAGCTCGACAATGGCGCCCATGCCCTCCCAGAACTCGCGGGTCTGGGCGATGGCCGTCTCGTCGGTTCCGGGAGGTGGTGTCAGGATGCACCAGCGCTTGGCAAACAGGCTGGAGAAACCGGCATCGGGGCCGGAATTTTCGGTGCCAGCGACGGGATGGGCCGGCACGAAATGCACGCCTTCTGGCAGATGCGGCAACACCTGCTCGACAACCGATCCTTTCACCGAGCCGACATCCGACAGGATTGCACCTGGTTTCAGCGCGCCTGCGATTTCAGCAGCGACTGCGCCGCACACGCCCACAGGCACGCAAAGGATGATGTGGTCAGCGCCCTCAGTCGCGGCGCTGGCCGTCTCAGCAACCTCGTGGCCAAGGCCGAGCGCCCGCGCCCGTGCCCGCACGTCGGGGTCGCGGTCATGCAGCACGATCTGGCCTGCCAGATTGAGCGCCCTGGCGGCATGGGCAATCGATGAGCCGATCAGGCCGATGCCGATGATGGCAAGGCGGCCAAAGACGGGTGTGTCCCGTCTTGGCGCGAAGGTTTCGTCCGTCATGGTCTGGCCTTCAGAAAATCTGTCAGCGCCGCCACAACCAGCCGGTTGGCTTCCTCGCTGCCAATGGTCAGCCGCAGTGCATTTGGCAGGCCATAGGCTCCGACAGCACGCAAGATCAGGCCGCGCTGCGTCAGGAAGGCATCGGCTTCCTTCGCTGTCTGCCCGGCTGTCTCGGGGAAATGCATCAGCAAGAAATTGCCGACGGACGGCGTCACTTTCAAGCCCAGCGCGCTCAATTCGGCGGTCATCCACGCCAGCCAGCGATCATTATGGGCAATGGCGGCTGCAACATGCGCGTCATCCTCAATGGCGGCGATCCCGGCCTCGATGGCGGCACCATTGACGTTGAACGGCCCGCGAATGCGGTTGAGCGCGTCGATGACGTGGGCTGGCCCATACATCCACCCGAGCCGCAGGTTGGCGAGCCCGTAGATCTTCGAGAAGGTGCGCGTCATCACGACATTCTCGGATGTCGCGACCAGCTCCAGCCCCGAGGCATAGTCGTTGCGCCGCACATACTCGGCGTAGGCGGCGTCCAGCACCAGCAGCACATGGCCGGCCAAGCCGCCGTGCAGGCGCTTCACCTCGTCGAAAGGCAGATAGGTGCCTGTCGGGTTGTTCGGGTTGGCGAGGAAGACAATCTTCGTGCGCGGCGTTACCGCAGCAAGGATGGCATCGACATCCGTTGTCAGTTCGCGCTCGGACACGACAACGGGTGTGCCACCCGCAGCCTTGATCGCGATCTTGTAAACCAGAAAGCCGTGGGCTGTGAAAATACCCTCGTCGCCCGCACCGATATAGGTGTTCGTCAGGAGCGAAAGCAGCTCGTCAGATCCGGAGCCGCAAATCATCCGTCCGGGATCAAGACCGAACTTGCCCGCGATGGCCTCGCGCAGTTTGGTCGATGAGCCGTCAGGATACAGCTCCAGCCGGTCCGCCAGGGATGCGTAGGCCCGGATCGCGTGCGGGCTGGCGCCCAGCGGCGTCTCGTTCGAGGACAGCTTGTGCAGCTTCACACCCGCAGGTGCGGCTGACTTGCCTGGCATATAGGCCTCGATCTCGAGGATGCCCGGGCGCGGCGTTGGCCGCGATGCGGAAGGTGACTTCGACTGGCTCTGGATGGCTGTCATGGTGCGTTCTTTCAGGCGGAGCGATTGGGAGCGGTGAAGCGGGCGGCATGGCTGCCCACCTCGGCAAGGCTGGTCAGCCCTGCTGGCTTGAGGGCGATGCGAATGGCTTCGATTCCGGTTCCACCATCCGCTGCGATCAGCAGCGAGAGGCCATCCGCGCTGGCGGCACTGGCCGAAACATCAGCGAGGCAGGCTGCCAGTGGTGTGCGCAGCGCTGGTGTCCAGCGCTCCACCTTGGCGCCATAGAGCACGATTTCGCGCACGGCAGCGTCTGCCAGCGGCTTGGCGATGCAATAGACTGGCGTGCCGGCCGGATGGTCCGGGCGCTCGATAAAGGGTAGGCGGGCGATGATCTTGGGTGCGTCAGGCGCGGTCAACGCCAGCCACCAGGCGCCCGCGCCCGCGCCCTGGTCCATGCGGAACACGCCGAGATCACCCGCCGATTGCGCGACGGCTGCGATGACCGACATGGCATCGCCATGCGGCTGGAAGGGGACCGTGAAACCGAAATGGAAGCGCACGGAGTCGCGCATCGGCGCGTCGCCATCGCAAATGTCGGCGTGGACAGTGTAGTTCGACTGCACCCAGGTGAAGGTCGCGATGATGATGCGCCAGATGCTCTCCACCGTGTCGAGCGGCAGCAGGCCCTTGTGGCGCAACGCCAGTCGCTTCATCATTTCAGCCTCGCGACCCGGACGGAAGGCGGATGTGGCGACCTGGCCCGCAACTTGCGTCTTCTTCACCTCGATCAGCCGCTCGATGATCGCGCTGCGCTGGATAAGAAGCTCATGCATCTGCGCATCGATCCGGTCGATCTCGACACGCAGATCGGCGAGGGTCGTGGGCGCGGCTGGATCAGGCAAGCTCATCTCGGATTCCGGTCTGGATCGTGCCTTTGCGCAGAATGGTTTCGTTTGCAACCATCCCGACAGGCCCGCACTCCTGAAAATCTGAAACCGCAGTCAAAGGCAAGGGGCGGCGCTGCGGCGCATTGCAATCCGGCATGCTCGGCAAGGCTCTGCATGGCGCAATCTCACAGTGCTTTGCGTTGACAGGAGGGATGCAAATCGCCATCGATACAGTTCGATTGAGCGAACATCCTGAGCGTCAAGACAAACACGCATGTCAAAGCGAACGCTGCAAAAACCAGAGACGGCCCCGCTTGCCGATCCACTGATCGAGGCGACATCGCCGTCGAGCCCGGTTGCGCGGTTTGGTGCGGAGCGGCCCCTTGCGCTGGATTGTGGTGTCACGCTCTCGCAGTGGCAATTGGCTTACCAGACATACGGCACGCTCAATGCGGCACGCTCCAATGCCGTGCTGGTGTGTCATGCGCTGACAGGTGACCAGCATGTCGCCAGCGCCAATCCGGTGACGGGCAAGGGCGGGTGGTGGACCTCGCTGATCGGGCCGGGACTGCCCATCGACACGGAGCGCTTCTTCGTCATCTGCGCCAATGTGATCGGCGGCTGCATGGGCTCGACGGGTCCTGCCTCGCTGAATGCTGCGACAGGCAAACCCTGGGGGCTCGATTTTCCCGGTGTGACCATTCCCGATATGGTGCGCGCACAGGCGCTGTTGATGGACCATCTCGGCATCGAAAGCCTGTTTGCCGTCGTTGGCGGCTCAATGGGCGGCATGCAGGTGCTGGAATGGGCCTCAAGCTATCCTGCGCGGGTGTTTGCCGCACTGCCGATTGCGACCGCTGCCAAGCACTCGGCTCAGAACATCGCCTTCCACGAGGTGGGACGCCAAGCCGTGATGGCCGATCCGGACTGGCAGCAGGGGCGCTACCTGGAAGGCGGCACGCGGCCCTCAAAAGGCCTGTCGGTGGCCCGCATGGGTGCGCACATCACCTATCTCTCGGAACCTGCCCTCCACCGGAAATTCGGCCGCCGCTTTCAGGAGCGTGAGGCGCCGACTTTTTCGTTTGATGCAGACTTTCAGGTCGAGAGCTATCTGCGCCATCAGGGCGTCAGCTTCGTCGAGCGTTTCGATGCCAATTCCTATCTCTATGTGACGCGCGCCATGGATTATTTCGATCTGGCAGCAGAACATGGCGGGGTGCTGGCCCATGCCTTTCGTGGCACGAAGACGCGCTTCTGCGTTGTGTCCTTCACGTCGGACTGGCTGTTCCCGACTTCGGACTCCCGCGCCATCGTGCATGCGCTCAATGCGTCAGGGGCAAGCGTCTCCTTTGTCGAGATCGAGAGCGACAAGGGCCATGATGCCTT
>JAYWHQ010000019.1:0-1839 GCA_043777655.1 Allobosea sp.
ATTGGCGTGGACAACGAGGCCGTGCGCCTTGCCAATGATGGCGGCTTTCTCTGGTTCGATGTCAGCGCGGTTGAGCCTTCGCGCGAGCGTAGCTTTGCCGAAAGCCGCGCAGAGGTTGAGCGCCAATGGCGCTCGGATGAGCTGGCGAACCGGCTCCAGGCCCGTTCACGCGAACTCGCGCAGCGCCTCGACAAGGGCGAGACGCTTGAAGCGGTGGCCGCCAATGCTGGCCTGCCAGTGCTGACTGCCGAGGCGCTGAACCGCCAGTCTGAAACAACTGAGCTTCCACGCAACGTTATCACGATCGTGTTTGGCACGGCGGTTGGCAAGACAGGCACGGCTTCACTGCCCGGCGAGGCAGGACGCATCATCCTCCAGGTGAAGTCTGCTGCAGTACCGCCTTTTGTCCGCACCACGCAGGAAGCTGACAATTTCGCCAAGCGGCTTGATTCCAGCATGAGCGAAGACCTGATGGCGCAATATGTCGGGCGGTTGCAAACCGACCTGGGCTTGACCATCAACCAGGCTGCCTTTCGCAATGCCACGGGTTCGGGCGGGAGCTGAGATCGTGCAGGTCCTGCCTGACCTGGCTGCTTTTACTGCGCGCTATCAGGCCGGCCAGCCGCAGTTGCTGTGCACCACGCTGGTGGGCGATTGCGAGACGCCGGTGGCCGTCTTCCTGAAGCTGCGTGCGGCCTGTTCTGGTCCGGCCTTCTTGCTGGAATCGGTTGAGGGCGGCGCCGTGCGCGGGCGCTACTCGATGATCGGGTTGATGCCGGATCTGGTCTGGCAATGCCACCAGGGCGCGGTCACCCTGACGCACCCGCTTGAAGGCGCCACGGCGCAAGCTGATCCGCGCCCGGCCTTTGACAGTCTTCGGGCGCTGTTGGCTGAAAGCGCGATTGCTGATGAGGCAGAGCCGGGTCTCGCCGCTTTGCCACCCATGGCGGCAGGCGTGTTCGGCTATCTCGGCTATGACATGGTGCGGCTGATGGAGCGGCTGGCTGCACCCAAGGATACAGGCACCGGCGTGCCGGATGCGATCCTTGTGCGTCCCACCGTCATGGTCGTGTTCGACGCGGTGAAGGACAGCATCAGCGTCGTCACGCCGGTGCGGCCCTTGCCCTCGGTCACCGCACGCGCGGCCCATGAAGCGGCGCTGGCGCGGCTCGACAAGGTGGTGCACGCTCTTGAAGCTGCCCTGCCGCTGGAAGCCGCCATCGACATTGCCAGTTTGCCTGTGCCGACGCCTGTGTCGAACACCAGCGAATCCGGGTTCGGTGAAATGGTCGCGCAGGCGAAGGAGTACATCGCGGCGGGTGATATCTTTCAGGTTGTGCTGTCCCAGCGTTTTGAAGCACCGTTCAGCCTGCCGCCCTTTGCGCTCTATCGGGCGCTACGACGCGTCAACCCTGCGCCCTTTCTCTGCTATCTGGATTTTGAAGCCTTCCAGATCGTCTGCTCAAGCCCGGAAATCCTCGTGCGTCTGCGTGACGACACGGTCACGATCCGCCCGATTGCCGGCACAAGGCGTCGCGGCGAAACGCCATCGGAAGATGAGGCACTGGCCGCCGAATTGCTGGCTGACCCGAAAGAGCGCGCCGAGCACCTGATGCTGCTTGACCTTGGCCGCAACGATGTCGGGCGCGTGGCGCAGATCGGCAGCGTGAAGGTCACTGACAGCTTCTTTGTCGAGCGTTACAGTCAGGTGATGCACATCGTCTCGAATGTCGAGGGGCGAATCGATCCGAAGCACGATGCGCTTGCGGCGCTCTCGGCGGGTTTTCCGGCAGGCACGGTTTCCGGCGCGCCAAAGGTGCGGGCGATGGAAATCATCGA
>JAYWHQ010000020.1:0-6065 GCA_043777655.1 Allobosea sp.
TCGGGTGTCGGCAAATGCCCTTCACCAACCCAGAGCGGGATAAGGCCCGGCTTCAGGCGACCATAATCCACCACTTCGCTGATGCCACTCAAAGGTGCATTTCGCGCCTCCGGGCGCAATGAGTCGAGCATGCTCGGCTGTGGTTTTGCGGCAGACATGTCGTTCACGTGCAGTTCTCCTGACAGCCCGCAAGACATACAGCAAGTGCAAGCGGCGGGTCATGAAATCCCGATGTCGGCATCATCATTTGCGGTGATGTATGATCGGGCTGATGCAAAATTGTTCGTCACGATCAAGGAATGGCAAAGGCCAGAAAAAACCCCAGAGCGCGAAGCCCCGGGGTTTCAATATCCGGCTCAAGACCGGAGCAGGATCAACGCTTGGCGAGCAGGTCGCGGATCTGGCCCAGCAGAACTTCCTGGGCCGGCGGCTCAGCAGGAGCGGCAGCCGCTTCTGCCTTCTTCATCTTGTTCATCGCCTTGACGACCATGAAAAGGATGAAAGCCACGATGATGAAGTTGACGGTGACCGTCAGGAAGCTGCCATAGGCGAGCACGGCGCCCTGCTTCTTGGCTTCGACGAGGACCGGGTTGGTGACGCCCTTTGCCAGGCCAAGGAAGTAGTTTGAAAAGTCGAGACCGCCGAAAATGGCACCAATGATCGGCATGATGACGTCGCCAACCATGGATTCGACGATCTTGCCAAACGCACCACCGATGATTACACCTATCGCAAGGTCAACTACGTTGCCCTTCATGGCGAAGTCTTTGAATTCCTGAAGCATAGAAGCCCCCTCATGCTCTGTTTTCATGCCCATGGCTGCTATGGCTCAGTCCAAGACCAACCTGCGGGTTAACGGTTCGTTACCAGATTTGGCATGTGATTTAAAGCTGCATCTAAAGCAGCGTTTTGATTGGTTTCAGGCTGGCACGTGCGGTTTCGGCGCGATAGAGCTGGGTGAGTTGCAGAAAGGGTTCCAGATGCTGCCCGGCTGGTCGGTTGTTCTGACAGCACTCGTCTATCTTTGCGCGCTGTTCGCCGTTGCCCATTTTGCCGATACTGCGGGGCGCAGTCTGATGGCAGGGCGTGCGCGGGCGACGATCTATGCCCTGGCGCTCGCGGTCTATTGCACGTCCTGGACGTTTTACGGCTCGGTCGGGCTCGCCGGTCGCACCGGGCTTGATTTCCTGGCCATCTATATCGGGCCCATTCTCGTTGTCGGTCTCGGCCATCGCTTCGTGGCGCGCATCGTGACCATCGCCAAGTCGCAGAACATCACCTCGATTGCCGATTTTGTTGGCGCGCGCTATGGCAAGAGCGAGCGGGTTGCAGCTCTGGTCTGCCTCGTCGCCGTCATCGGTGCGCTGCCCTACATCGCCCTTCAGCTAAAAGCCGTTGCCGGCTCACTGACGGTTTTCCTGCAGGCCACGGCGGGTCCACCCATGACGGGCGGAACCACCATCCTTGGTGATCTGGCGCTGCTCGTTGCGCTTGTCCTGGCCGCATTTGCCATGGCTTTCGGCACAAGGCACATCGATGCCACCGAACACCAGGACGGGCTTGTGCTGGCCATTGCGGTCGAATCCGTCATCAAGCTGGTCGCTTTCCTCGCTCTTGGCATTTTTGTCGTCTACGGCCTGATGGACGGGATGCCCGACCTGCTCGCCAGTGCGGCCAATCCGCCTGCAGGATCGCCGCCGATCTGGGAGCGGACCTCCGGCTGGACGACCTTTCTCACCCTGACATGCCTGTCGAGCTTTGCGACTGTCCTGCTGCCGCGGCAGTTCCACATGATGATCGTCGAGAACCGCAATGTGGCCGATGTCCGGCGCGCGGCATGGATGTTCCCGCTCTATCTGCTGCTCATCAACCTGTTCGTGCTGCCACTGGCCATTGCAGGGGAGCAGTTCCTGCCAGGCGTCAGCATTGACCGCGACATGACCGTGTTGCTTCTGCCCTTGCAGAATGGTGCCAACCTTCTGGCGCTTCTGGTGTTTGTCGGCGGTCTCTCGGCCGCGACAGCGATGGTCATCGTGGCCTCGGTGGCCCTTGCCATCATGATTTCCAACCATCTGGTGTTGCCCCTGCTGGCGCGCGGGCGCGGGCTTCGCGCGCCCGTTTCGCGCCAGCGTCCTGACGAGACGCAATCGGAAGCTGCACCCGTTCCCGCAATCGGCGATCTCGGCAAGCTCATTCTGCGGGTGCGGCGGATGGCGATCCTGGGTGTGATCCTGCTGGGCTACGTCTACTACCGCCTGGCAGGAGAAGCCGCATTGGCCACCATTGGCTTGCTGTCATTTGCCGCGATCGCCCAGGTTGCACCCGCCTTCTTTGGCGGACTGTACTGGAAGCGCGGCACAGCGCTCGGCGCGGTCGCCGGCCTGACGGCTGGTCTCATCGTCTGGACCTACACATTGCTGTTGCCAAGCCTGGTCCAGCCTGGCTCGAGCTGGTTTGCACTGGTCACGGATGGGCCGATGGGACTTGGCTTCTTGAGGCCGCAAGCCCTGTTCTGGACGGAAATCCCCAGCCTCACGCATGGCACGATCTGGAGCCTGCTGGTCAATCTGGCCTGCTATGTCGGGTTCTCGTTGCTGCGACCGGCCAACGCCATCGAACGGTTGCAGGCCAATGCCTTCGTGGGCACGGATAGCGGCCTTGCCGTCCAGAACTTCAGGCTCTGGCGCTCAAGCGTGACAGTGTTGGAGCTGCAGACCACAATTTCGCGCTATCTCGGTGCCGAGCGGACCAGCAAGGCTTTCGACGGATTTGCCGCCTCACGTGGCGAGAAACCGGATTCAGCGGGCGAGGCTGACATCCATGTGCTGCGCTTTGGCGAGCATCTGCTCTCATCCGCGATTGGCGCTGCCTCTTCACGCCTGGTGCTTTCGCTGCTGCTCAAGCGGCGCAATCTCTCGACCGAGGCCGCGTTCAAGCTGCTCGATGAGGCTTCGGCCGCGCTGCAGTACAACCGCGACATCCTGCAGCACGGGCTGGATCATGCGGGCCAGGGCATCACAGTGGTCGACAAGGATCTCAGGCTGGTGGCCTGGAACCAGGCTTTCGTGCGCCTCTACGAGATGCCGGCCAGCCTCGTGCGGTTGGGCGTTGGCCTTGACGAGATCGTGCGCTTCAATGCCAAGCGCGGGCTTTATGGCACTGGAGAGCGCGACCAGCTGATGGCAGCGCGACTGTCCAGCTTCGTCAATGACCGCGAACCTGTGCGCCTGCGCCTGTTCCCGTCCGACCGGGTGCTCGACATCCGCTCCAACCCGCTGCCCGATGGCGGTCTGGTCACCACCTACACCGACATCACCGAGACCGTGCGCTTCGAGGAGGAACTGGAGCGCAACAACGAGACGCTCGAAAAGCGCGTGACGGACCGCACCGAGGAACTGACCCATGTCAACTCGCAGCTGCAGCGCGCCAAGGCTGATGCGGATGAGGCGAATGCCTCCAAGACGCGGTTTCTGGCCGCTGCCAGCCACGACATCCTGCAACCGCTGAACGCGGCGCGGCTTTATGCCAGCACGCTGGTGGAGCGCGACCGCCGGAGCGGCAGCCCGGCCTTGGCCGAGAACATCGACGCCTCGCTTGATGCGGTGGAAGAAATCCTGACCGCACTGCTCGACATTTCCCGGCTCGATTCCGGCTCGATGAAGCCGGAGCTGACCACGTTCCGCCTGGACGAGATGCTGCGGCGGCTGCAGCGCGATTTCGAACCGATGGCACTTGAAAAAGGGCTGGACCTGCGCTTCATCATGCCGACGCTGACAGTGCGCTCCGACCGCCGCCTGCTGCGCCGCCTGATCCAGAACCTGATCTCGAATGCCATCAAGTATACCCCCGGCGGCAAGGTATTGGTCGGCTGCAGGCGCTCGGGCAACACCATTCGCCTTCAGGTTTGTGACACGGGTCTTGGCATTCCGGAGTCGAAGAAGAAGACGATCTTCCGCGAGTTCCAGCGGCTGGATCAGGGCGCCCGCGTCGCGCGCGGGCTTGGGCTCGGGCTGTCGATTGTCGAGCGGATTTCGCGCACGCTCAACCACAAGCTCTCGCTGGCTTCCGTGCCGGGCAAGGGCTCCATGTTCACGCTAGAGGTGCCGCGCGCGACGCATTTGCCTGCCATGACGGCTCCGACACAGGTTCACGCGCCTGTCAGCGCAGCGCTGGCCGGGCTCCACCTGATGGCCATCGACAACGAGCCCGCCATTCTCGATGCCATGCGGCTTCTGCTCGAAAGCTGGGGCTGCAAGGTCACCACGGCTGCCAATCTGCAGGAGGCTCTGGCCCTCTCGACCATATCCGGCCAGCCGAACATTCTGATTGCCGACTACCATCTTGATGATGGCACAGGGATTTCGCTTGTCGCCGATCTGCGCCGCGCCTGGAACAGCGAAACGCCGGCAGTGCTGGTGACGGCAGATCGCTCGGTGCCGGTGCGTGAGGCGGCTGAGGCCAGCGGGATGCATGTCCTGCACAAGCCGCTGAAGCCCGCCGCCCTGCGGGCACTGCTGGCGCAATGGCGGATCACGCGGCTGGCAGCGGAGTGAAGGGGCAGGCAATCGGCAGTCGGCAGTAGGCAATCGGGTTAAACACCTACTGCCGACTGCCTACTGCCTACTGCCAGTTGCCATCTCCTTCATCGCCTCTTCCGAAGCCAGAAAAGCCGCCACGTCCGGCGTGGGTTCCGGCGAAACCGCCGCCGTTGTTCCCATTTCGTCAAACATGCGCTGCACGGGCACAAAGCCACGCTCCTTGCGGTCATAAAGCCCGACCTTGACCAGCGAGACCGCCGAAATGATGTCCCGGCCATTGGCGGCCTTGCAAATAATGCGATGCTCCATCACCAGCCAGGTTTCAGCCCAGCACAAGATCTGCGTCTCGAGCCGGAAGGCCCGGAACAGCCGCATTTCGCGGCGAAACCGGATGGTGGCTGCGCTGACCACCGGCGTCCATTTGTGGCGCAGCACCGCGCGCCACAAGCCGGAGCGCAGCATCAGGTCGGTCCGTCCCAGATCCATCAAGGTCCAGTAGCGGCCATTGTTCATGTGCAAGGACGTGTCGAGGTCGTGAAACCAGACCCAGAACTTCAGCAGCGACCTGTCAAACGGCGCGTGAAGACGCGGCCTCGCCCAGGAGGTGACGAGCAGGTGCAGGAGGCGGAGCCAGAGATTCATGGGAGCAAACAGGCAGTCGGCAATGGGCAGCAGGCAGTCGGTTCAAGGACCATCGGGAATGCCCGATTGCCGACTGCCGACTGCCTATTGCCCATTTTCAAGCCGCCTTCTTCGCCGCTGCCGCCGTCGCGGCCATGCCGTAGAAGCTCTCGCCGGTCTTGGCCATGCGCTTCACCAGCTTGCAGGGTTTGAACCGCGCGCCGTGCTTCTTGGCCAGCCCTTCGCAGAGCTTGACGAAGGCGGCAGCCCCCATCGTGTCGATGTAGGACAAGGTGCCGCCGGAATAGGGCGCAAAGCCAAAGCCGATGATCGAGCCGACATCGGCCTCGCGCGGGTCGGTGACCACGCCTTCTTCCACCGTGCGTGCCGCTTCCAGCGCCTGCGTCACCAGCAGGCGATGCTTCAGCTCTTCCATGTCGACAGCTTCCGGCGCCAGATGCAAAGGCTGCAGGGCGCTCAGGCCGGGCCAGAGCCGCTTTGGTGCGCCTTCGGGATAATCATAGAAGCCCTTCTTGTTCTTGCGCCCGAAGCGGCCTTCCTTCTCCACCATCACCTGCAGCAGCTTTTCCTGCAGCGGATCAACCGCTTCAGGCCCGACTTCGGCCTTGGTGGCCTTCACGATCTTCCAAGCGAGATCGATGGCGACCTCGTCGTTGAGCGAGAGCGGGCCGACCGGCATGCCGGCCTGCTTGCCTGCCGCCTCGATCATCGGGGCAGGCACGCCCTCCATCAGCATCAGGTGGCCTTCACGGATGTAGTTGCCGACGCAGCGGTTGGCATAGAAGCCGCGCGTGTCATTGACGACGATGGGCGTCTTCTTGATGGCGCGCACATAGTCGAGCGCGGCAGCCAGTGCCTTCTTGCCAGTCTTCTTCGCCATGATGA
>JAYWHQ010000021.1:0-1822 GCA_043777655.1 Allobosea sp.
AGGAGCTTGGAAAACAGCAGGTAGATGAAGGTTGCCAGCACAAGGCCGATGCCGAGATCGGCGAGGATGTTGCGGCGGCCAAACGCTGTTGCCGTGGCCGCAAAAAGCACAGCCGTTGCCGGCACAAAGCCGCCGCCGAGGCGAAGGCAGGCGATCATGAATGCGCAGGCCGCCATGATGATCCAGACAGGCGTGGCATTCATCGGCTCCGGCTCGTCGCGCCCGGTGGCGCGCAGGGCTGAAACGCCTGTGGCCAATGACAGGACCAGCAGGCCGATGGCGACGGCCTTGAGCGCGGCAGTTGGTCCCACACCGTAGGTCACGCTGCGCGCCGCATCCATGATGGCCGCCTCGCGCCAGAGCAGACCTGCGAGCGCCAGCAGGATCGCAGCCATGACCAGACCCGCAATGTCCAGTTTCCGTGTGCCTGATGCCGGTGTTGCCATGACAAAACCCCCGTAAATTCCTGTAGAATAGTGGCGAGAAAAACATCCGATTTCAAGACAAACCGGATGCGGAGCGCCCCGTGAAGGGCAATCCGCATCCGAAGATGTGTCTTGGCAACGGCGGCTGGTCCCAGCCACCACCTCGCGCGTTACTTGACGAGACCGACAGCCTTCAGCACGCCGCCAACACGAACCTGCTCATCCTTCAGAAAGGCGTCAAACGCAGGCGAGGGGAGATAGGCATCGTCCCAGCCACGCTGCTTCAGGATGTCCTGCCATTGCGAGGACTTGGCCATCTTGTCGATGGCTTCTGACAAGGCCTTCTTCTGGTCAGCGCTGATGCCGGGAGCAGCAACAACAGAGCGCCAGTTCAGGAGTTCCAGGTTGATGCCCTGCTCCTTCAGCGTGGGCGTGGGGTTGCCGGCCAGCTTGGCAGCCGAGGTCACGGCAATGGCGCGCAAGGTGCCAGCCTTGATCTGGCCTTCAAACTCGCCCCAGCCGGAGATGCCAGCGGTGACACGGCCACCCATGATGGCCGCAAGGGCCTCGCCGCCACCGGAGAACGGCACATAGTTCACCTTGGCGCCGTCGGCACCGACCGTGCCAGCGAGCAGGGCGGCCAGGATGTGGTCAACACCGCCAGCCGAGCCGCCTGCGAAAGTCACCTTTGCGATGTCGGCCTTGATCGCGTCAGCCAGGCCCTTGGCATCCTTGATCGGCGAGGCGGTCGGCACCACGATGACCAGCGCTTCAGCGGTCAGGCGGGCAATTGGCGTGACATCATCGAGAGAGACGGGCGACTTGTTGGTGAGCAGCGAGCCGACCATGACAAAGCCGTTGACCATCAACTGCGTGCCATCACCCTTTGTGCTGTTGATGAACTGGGCCAGGCCAATCGTGCCACCGGCGCCAGCGACATTGGTGACCTGCGCGCTCTTGGCAATGCCAGCAGCCGTCAGTGCCGTCTGCATGGAACGGGCCGTGCCATCCCAGCCACCACCGGGCGCGGCGGGTGCCATGATCTTCAGCTCAAGCTGGGCAAAGGCCGCAGTCGCAAAGCCTGCAACGGCTACAGCCGTAACGACACTGCGCATCAGAAAATGTTTCATGTTTCAACTTCCTCCCTGTGCGGACGTTGCCGCTTGTTTGTTCCCGGTCACACTATGCACATGCCGCCGCGCTTTCAATCAATTGCCGCAGAATAAACAATCCAGTGAAACAATTGCGCGGAGCGATCGATAGCCCGCCCCGTCAGGCTGGCACGAAAGCCGCAGATCGCGTAATCGGGCTGCGATGCATTCTGAGCAGTTCCCCATTGCCGCGTTTTTCGAACGGCTTGCCTTTGCCTTGCTGGCATTGATGCCGCTGGTGATGTG
>JAYWHQ010000022.1:0-1822 GCA_043777655.1 Allobosea sp.
GATCAGGGTGGAATGCGTCAATGGGCAGCTTGCACCCTCCGCTGCGGATGAAGACATCCACACCTTTGTCGAGCGCGAGCTGGTGGAGCGCATTGGCGAGACTGGGGCGAAGCTGCGCGCCGGTCGCTCCCGCAATGACCAGGCCGCCAACAACCTCAAGCTCTATCTGCTCGAGGAAAGCCGCCAGATCGTGGCGGAAATGGCAGCCCTCATGCAGGCCCTGGCAGATCAGGCCGAGTTGCACGCAGCCAGCATCTGCCCTGGCTTCACCCATTTGCAGAGCGCGCAGCCCGTCACTTTTGGCCATTGGCTGATGGCGCATGGCCAGACGCTGGCGCGCAATGTGTCGCGGTTTCAGGATTTTGCAAGGCGCAGCTCCGTCTCGCCGCTCGGTGCTGCCGCACTGGCGGGCTCCGCCATCACGCGTGACCCGACCGCTGTGGCGCGCGATCTTGGCTATGACAGCGCGTTTGAAAACTCGGTTGATGCGGTTGCCGCACGTGACCATGTGGCGGAGTTTCTCTTTGTCGCGGCCATGACGGCGGTCGATCTGTCGCGGCTGGCAGAAGAAATCACGCTCTGGTGCTCGCGCCAGTTCGGCTGGATCACGCTGGATGACGGCTTTGCCACCGGCTCCTCCATCATGCCGCAGAAGAAGAACCCCGACATTGCCGAGATCACGCGAGGCCGCGCCGCGCGCCTGATTGGCGATCTGGTCACCATGCTGGGTGCGCTCAAGGGCCTGCCGCTCGCCTACAACCGTGATCTGGCCGAGGACAAGCGGGCGGCATTTGATGCGGTCGATGTGCTGCACGAGGTGCTGCCGGCCTTTGCTGGCCTGGTCGCCAGCATGAGCGCCCATGCCGATGTCATGCGCGCGCAAGCCAGCGAGGGATTTGCGCTGGCGACCGAGGTTGCGGACTATCTCGCACGGAAGGGCGTGCCGTTTGCCGAGGCGCATGACATCACTGGCAACCTGATCCGGCATTGCGAGGATGTGGGCCGCGACCTTCAGGCGCTGGACGCCATGGAACTTCGCGCGATTGATCCAAGACTCGGCCCCGATCTGATGGCACGGCTGACGCTTGATGCCGCGGTCTCCGCCCGCAGTGGCGCAGGTGGTACGGCGCCGGAGCGCGTCCGCGAGCAGATCGCGCGCTTCCGGCTGGTCAAAGACCGGACGGCGATATGGGCGGGACAAGCAGCATGAAAACAATCTCGAAAGTCACGCTGCCGATGAGCGACATGGGCGACGTCGCTGGCCTGCGTATCGTGCCGCGCCAGTTTTATGGTCGCTGGGTGGCAGCCGTGCTGATCCTTTGTGTTTTCGCATGGGTGGTCAAGGCCTTTGCCGAGGGGCAGATCGCCTGGAATGTTGTCGCCCAATTTTTTACCGCACCCGCCATTCTGGCAGGGCTCGTCAACACCATCATCATGACAGCCTGCGCCATGGCGCTGGGCATCACGCTCGGTGTTGTTTTCGCGGTCATGTACATGTCGCCCAACCCGGTGCTGCGCGGCAGCGCTCTGTTCTACATCTGGTTTTTCCGCGGCACGCCGCTGCTGCTGCAATTGCTGCTATGGTTCAATCTTGCGCTGGTCTTCCCCAAGCTCGGCATTCCGGGCGTGTTCGAGATGCGCACAGTCGATGTCATGACCCCCTTTGTCGCCACACTGCTGGGGCTTGGCATGAACCAGGGTGCCTACACCGCCGAAGTCATCCGCTCCGGCATTCTCTCGGTCGACACCGGCCAGACGGAAGCCGCCAAATCCATCGGCATGGGGCGCCTCACCGTGCTGCGCCGCGTGGTGCTGCCGCAGG
>JAYWHQ010000023.1:0-1822 GCA_043777655.1 Allobosea sp.
GATCTTGTCGACATTGTCCATGCCTTCCACGACCTGGCCCCAGACCGTGTATTGCTTGTCAAGGAAGCTCGCATCGTCGAAAACAATGAAGAACTGGCTGTTGGCGGAGTTTGGCGACTGGGCGCGCGCCATCGAGCAGACACCGCGCACGTGCTTCTCGGCATTGAACTCGGCCTTCAGGTCCGGATATTTCGAGCCACCGGTGCCGGTGCCATTGGGGCAGCCGACCTGCGCCATGAAGCCGTCGATCACGCGATGGAAGACGATGCCGTCATAGAAGCCCTCGCGGGCGAGCAGCTTGACGCGCTCGACATGGCCGGGTGCCAGATCAGGCCGCAGCTGGATGACCACCTTGCCCTTGGTGGTTTCCATGACGAGGGTGTTTTCGGGATCGAGGGACATCAAATCTGCCTTTCGTTGGACGGTGCGCGACCGTGGAACCTGATGGTGAAGGGTCGCCCCGCGATACTCTGTCCAAGGCTTGCCGACAACCTCAATGGTGCGCATTCGCGCATCGCAGCCAGCACAGAGGCCGAGAAACGTTGCCGCAGCGCCTGATCCTGTGTGCCAGCCGTGTGGCGAATGCGCGGCTCGCCAAAGATTGTGCCATCACGGCGCAGACTGAAGCGCACGACCACAAAGACGCCCTGCTCAGGCCCTGACATGGCAGGCGGGCGCCAGCAGCGGCGGAAGGCGGGCGCGATTTCGTTGAGACGCGCCACGGCCTCGCCCGTGAAAGCCGGTGAGCCTGGGTCTACATTGCCAAGCAAGCCGCCCTCGCCGGAGCGGACAGGCGGCGCGGCCTGGCCCCTGCGGCGCTCGTCAGTGCCGAAGCGGCCCTCGATGCCGGGCAGGTACCGCTGGCCGCTGGGTGGCGGCAGGACGGGATTCTGGGAGCCGGATGGCGGTGGCAACACGGGGTTTTGCGAGCCTGACGGAGGCGGACGCCCTAAATCCGTCGTGCCCTGCGCCAGCGCGCCGCTTGCCCAGCCGGCGAGAGCGGCCAGCCAGACAAGGTGGAGAATGTTCATGATCGCCAGGTTTTGACGATCAACACGCATCAGCTGGCATCAGCCTGCAGGCGCATGCGGACAATCTTGTCCGGGCCGGTCACCGAGCCGGATCCGGGGGCGCCCTTCTTGATCTTGTCGACATTGTCCATGCCGGAAACGACTTCGCCAATGATGGTGTATTGGCCGGTCAGCGGGCCACAACCATCATAGCAGATGAAGAACTGGCTGTTGGCCGTGTCCGGCGCCGATGTCCGCGCCATCCCGACCGTGCCGCGCTTGTAGGGCACCTGCGAGAACTCGGCCTTCAGGTTCGGCAGTTTCGAGCCGCCGCCACCTGTGCCTGTCGGGTCACCGGTCTGGGCCATGAAGCCTGCGATGACGCGGTGGAAGACAACGCCGTTGTAGAAGCCTTCCTTCGTCAGCGTCTTGATCCGCGCGACATGATTGGGGGCCAGATCAGGCCGCATGCGAATGGTGACCGTGCCGTCTTTTGTCTCCAGCAGGATCGTGTTCTGCGGATCAGGGGCGGTCTGCGCCAGGGCGGGACTTGCGAGCAGAACCGCTGCGCAAAATGTGGACAGAATGGCGAAGCGGTTCAACATCATATTCTCCATCAAACAGGCAGGTTTAAAGCCCCTGCCAAGGGTGCAGGACATATCTGGGTGCTATCTGCTGCAAGCTGATGGAACAAGCATATTTCGACGACTTGCCACTTTGTTGCGCTGCAGCATCGATTTATGCCAAAAAATGAGGTTTTTTCGACATTCGATGATGACAATTGTGTGTCGGTCGCATATTCAAATTTCTAG
>JAYWHQ010000024.1:0-6057 GCA_043777655.1 Allobosea sp.
GTCGTTCGTGTCAGCGCCGCTGAGATTATAGAACACGGCGCAAAGACGGCTCAGCGCCTGGCCCGAGCGCTCCAGCGCCTCAATCACATTGGCGAAATCCGGTGCACCCGCATTTCCGACAATCGCATCGATCTCAGCGCGATGCTGCGCAAAAGCCACCGGGAAAGCCGCGCTGATATGTGTCGGCGTGATTTCACCAAAAGGCGGCAGGCCGAAGGGCGCGTCCCAGAGGCGGGCAAAAGGATTGGAGGCTTCAAGCGCGAAGGTTTCGGTCATGTCTGTCCTGTGACGATTCTGGAATTGCTCAGGCCAACATATGCCTGAGATAGTCGATCATGAAGGGCGGCATGTCATGTTGCGTGCAATCCGCCATCGAGCGGATGATGACAATGCCTGACAGCTCTTCCTCATGCAGGTTTTTCATCCGCTCCAGCATCATCGTGCGAGCCGCTTCGGCAGGCATATCGATGGTGACGGGTCGCATGAAGGCGATGCGCTTTTCGGCGAAGACAGCCTTCCAGCCCGCCCCTACCTTGACCTCGTCAGCACGCAGGCCGGTCTCTTCCGTCAACTCGCGCAACACACTGCCCGCCAGATCGACTTCGCCAGTTGCGGTGACATCACCGGGGTCCGGCGTGCCGGCGGCAAAATACACACGACCTGGATTGGCCGTGTCCTGCGCCATCTGGCCCAGCAGAAACGCGCCGTCATTGGCTCTGAGAGCAGCCATGGCAAAGCCATTGCGCGGGCTCAAGCCCGGCACGCCCATCTGCAGCCACGCCAGAAAATCGGAATAGGCCGTCTCGAAATAGCTGGCGGTGAGCACGCCGTCCTTCATCGAGGCCGCATGCTGCATCAGCACACGGCCATTGAAGATGCCGGAATTCCCAGCAAGGCGATTCAGCCAATAGGCATCGATCTCGGCCCGTCTGTCGCGCGAAAAAGCCCAGTCATAAGCGCTGACGCGTGCATCAATCCGCTCCAGATCGACAATCAGGCCATCTGGCCATTCGCTCACAACAATTGGCCCTGGCTGACGAGAATTGCGCTGCCTCCAATGGTGGCGCCTGTCATCTCGCCATTGGCGATATGGTATGTCAGCTCGATCTGTGACGGGCGGCCCATGGCGTAGCCTTGCTGGATGATGCGCTTGTGGCTGCCATCTCCGGGCACCTCAGCTTCTGCAAGCAGAGCGGCGACTGCCGCCGTGGCCGAGCCGGTGGCCGGGTCCTCGTATATGTCACGACCGAAGGCGAACATGCGGGCATGATAGGTGCCGGGCACCGCTGTTGGTGCCACCATGAAGACCGACTGGCGATCATTCATGCCAAAGGCGGGGGGCCAGTCACCTCGAGATGGCGCTGCTGCATCCAGCGCTTCAGGTGAAGCGAAAGGCACGATGGCAAAAGCAGCTCCGGCTGAAAAAACTCCCGGACGGATGCCTGAAAGGGCTCCGGGGAAACCGATGGCAGATTCCGGCACGCTGAGCGCTGCCGCCAGCTTCGCGCGCGGCCCGATCTCGCCAATGCGCGCGGGTGGCATGGCCACGTCAAAGGCCGCGCGCCCGAGCGTCGGTGAGACGACAGTGGTGCGGCACGCGATAGGGCCGACATTCTCGCCCAGCACGAAACTGTCATCGCCCGGGTTGCCATTGGTGGCCAGCGTGGCCAGCAGGACTGCAGTGCCGATGGTCGGGTGGCCGGCAAAAGGCATCTCGAAATTCGGGGTGAAAATCCGGATGCGGGCTTTCTGGCTCGCATCTTCCGGCGGCAGCACAAACACTGTCTCGGACAGGTTGAACTCGCGCGCAATGCCCTGCATCCGGGCGGTGTCCAGATCAGCGGCATCCAGCACGACGGCCAGCGGATTGCCCGCCAGCCTTTGCGTGGTGAAAACATCGAGCGTGTAGAACGGGTGCGGCATCAGGAATTGTCCTTCGGGATGACGAGTTCGACAATGAGCGGGCAATGGTCGCTGGCTTTCGGCCGGTCCCAGCCGATGCGGGGATAGCGGTCGGCAGTGGTCGACAGGGTCTCGATGCTGCGGTCCGCCACGCGCGGATCGAGAGGCACGCGGTAGGGCAGGCCCCGGCGCATGATGTCGACCTTCGGTTGCCGATTCGCGGCCGCCATGGTCGGCGACAGCAGGATATGGTCGAGCGGCATGTGGCATTCGCGCATGCGGTCCTCTGCCTCGGACCACCAGCGGCGGAAATGCGTCCAGCGCTCATGCGGCGGCAGATGCGCCATCACGTCCTGAGCGAAATTGTCGGTCAGCGCCTCGATGCCGCTTTCGCCCTCATCCGTCAGGATGCCGCCAGCACCTATGCCAGTGCGATAGCCATTCAAATCACCCAGCACGGCCCAATTGTGCTGCCGCCAGGCTGGACCAAACCACGCCTTGACGATTTTGACGACCGCACGCGCCTCGGCGCGGCGCAATGGCAAGGTCGCATGCCTGCCATCCTCGCGACCATTGTTCATGGATTTGAAATGGCAGCCGAACAGCGTCAGTGACCTGTCGCGGAAACCGAGTTCGACGGCCAGACAATCACGCTGGAACACCTTGTCGGAGGGGCGGATGCCCAAGGCGGCAAGATCATCATCGAAAACACCGGCCTCGGCGAAGGTCATGTCCCTGTGCGACTTGACCCTGACCTGCTCTTCAGCGAACAGGTCGCGCCGTGCAGCGAAAGCCACGTCAATTCCGCGCCGGTCATTGCCCTCCACCAGCGCGAAATGGCCATGGCGATGCGTGGCCACGCGGTGCACGTAGTTTGCGAAGAAGGCCTGCATGGTGGCCAGCGTGTCGACCTCCTGCAGCATCCAGAGATCGGCATTGGCCTCGGCCATGGCCAGCGCCGTCATCTGCCGCTTGTCATCTTCCAGCGTGACGGTCAGCGCGCGCTCCACCGCTGACTGGTCCGCTTCGCGCGGAAAATGGAAAAGCGACATGGCCGATGAGGCATCGCTGCGCTGGTCCAGCTGTTGGGCCTGCCGGGAGACCAGATTCTCGACATTGAAGGTGCCAAGCCGGATTTTCATGCGAGACGGATTTTCATGATGAGCCTCGTCGCATGTTTCAGACAGCCTCAGGAGTGAAGCGGCGGGTCGGCGTCACAAATTCGTCCTGCGCCGCGACCGTCAGAATTTCGCGCGAGCCTGCCTCCTTGGTGCGCTTCAAGAGGCCGTAGATCGAGGAAGCCGCCGCGCCCAGCGCTTCAGCCGCCGAGGCCGTGCGGGCGTAATGCACGAAGAACAGGGCTGCCACTGCATCGCCCGCTCCATTGACGCTGATGTCGAGCTTTGGTGTGCGCACCCGCCAGAAACCGTGATTGTCGGCAGCCAGCATATCCAGGCAGTCAGGGGGCGTGTCGGAAGCCTCCAGCGACGTCAGCAGCACCACACGCGGCCCGAGCGCCCGCAAGGCTTCGACCGCACGCTTGGCCGAAGACAGATCGGTTACGGATTTCCCGGTCAGCAGCTCCAGCTCGAACTGGTTCGGCGTGACGATGTCAGCCACCTTCATCGCCTGATCGCGCATGAATTCCGGAATGCCCGGCCGCACGAAGACGCCGCGCCCGACATCGCCGATCACAGGATCGCAGGCATAAAGCGCATCGGGATTGGCCGCGCGCACCTTTGCCACGGCTGACAGGATGGCATGGCCCAGATCGGCCGAGCCCATATAACCTGACAGGACGCCATCGCAGCTGGCCAGCACACCGCGTTCGGCAATGCCCTCCATCACCTCGTCGATCATGTTGCCATCGAAGACACGGCCCTTCCACGCGCCATAGCCCGTATGGTTCGAGAACTGCACGGTGTGTATGGGCCAGACCTCGACGCCGAGCCGCTGCATGGGAAAGACAGCCGAGGCATTGCCGACATGACCATAGGCGACATGCGACTGGATGGAGAGGATGTTCATGGGAAGACCTGGTGGGGGAAGCAGCCTGCAAGGCACCAAAAAGAAACGCGCCCAACCCTAGGGTCAGGCGCGCAGGTTCGACAAGTCACGTCTGCTGATGGCGAGGATCAATTCGCCATGTGAACGATCAGGCGCCGGAGGCCGCCTTCTTCGCAAAGCTTTCAATGAAGGTGTCGGCCAGATCGACCTTGGCAGCTGCCATTTCCGGGTCGAGCAGCTTCAGCGAGTCGAACATGCTTTCCATCGCGCGGCGTGGCGGAATGCCGGTGCGCGAATAGCTTTCCTGCGAGGCCTTCACCGCGCGGATATAGAGCGGCTTGTCGCCAAGGTGGTATTCCGGCGGCACGAGATCGGCAATATCGTCCGGCTTGGCCGTCTCCAGCCATTTCAGGCTCTTGTAGAGCGCATTCACCAGACGCTGCGTCGTATTGGGGTTCTTGGTGGCGAACTCGCCCTTGAGATAGAGCATCGCTGCCGGATTGGAGCCACCAAAGAGCTTCAGCGTGCCGGTCTCGGTTCGGGTATCGATCAGAGCAACAATGTCGCCATCGCTCTCCAGTTTCGAGATCACCGGCTCCAGATGGGAGATGATGTCGACCTGGCCCTGCTTGATGGCCGCAACCGCGCTGGCGCCCGCGCCAATGCCGATGATGGACGCATCGGTGGCCTTAAGCCCCGCCTTCACCATCGCATACTGCGCGGTCAGCGCCGTGGATGAGCCCGGCGCCGTCACGCCAATCTTGAGGCCCTTGAAGTCGGCCGCTGACTTGACCTTGTCCGCGAGTTCCTTGCGGACCGCGATGGTGATGCCGGGAAAGCGGCCCAGCTCGATCACGCCGCGCACGTCCTGCGCCTTCGCCTGCATGCGGATGGTGTGTTCATAGGCGCCCGCCACGACATCGACCGAGCCGCCGATCAGCGCCTGAAGCGAGCGGGCACCACCGGCAAAATCATTGACCGTGACGTCCAGCCCCTGCTCCTTGAAGAAGCCCTTCCGCTCGGCCACCGTCAGCGGCAGGTAATAAAGCAGCGCCTTTCCGCCGACGCCCAGCGCCACGCTGGTCTTCTCCGGCGCGCCTTGCGCGAAAGCCGGCAAGCTGTTGAGGCCGGTGACGGCAGCAATGCCTCCGAGGGCTGTGCGGCGGGTGATGGTCATGGTGTTCCTCCGGTTGCGGTTCGGCGCTCTCTCGGCGCTTTGGTTTGAAAGACATTTTCGGTTGCCAGCCTAGGCACAGGCGGGGTCAGCGGCAAGGTGTCTTGCTGCTGCACGACGGTTCAGCGCGTCGTCGTGCTCGATTGCCCCGGCCGCCAGACCAGCAGCCGGTTCTCGATCACTGTCACCAGCGAGTCGATGATGATGACGAAGACGGCCAGGATCAGCATGCCGGAGAACACGCCAGTGATGTCGAACACGCTTTCGGCCTCGTGGATCTTGTAGCCAAGCCCTGCCGAGGAGCCGAGATATTCACCCACCACCGCGCCAACCAGCGCAAAGCCGACCGAGGTGTGGAGCGAAGAGAACATCCAGCTCAGCGCTGACGGCCAATAGACATGGCGGAAGAGCTGGCGCTCGTTCATGCCCAGCATGCGCGCATTGGCGAGGATGGTCTGCGAGACCTCCCGAACGCCCTGATAGACATTGAAGAACACGATGAAGAAGACCAGCGTGAAGCCAAGCGCCACTTTCGACCAGATGCCCAGGCCGAACCAGAGCGCAAAAATCGGCGCCAGCACCACGCGCGGCAGCGCGTTCGCGGCCTTGATGTAGGGGTCGAACACAGCCGCCAGCAGCTGCCTGCGCGCGAAGGTGAAGCCAAACAGGATGCCGCCTGCCGCGCCAAAAACGAAGGCCAGCACTGTCTCGGTGAGCGTGATGCCGAGGTGATACCAGATCTCGCCGCCCACCACCTGCTTCCATGTGCGCGCCAGCACATCGATGGGCGTCGAGAAGAAGAACTGGATCTTCTTCGGGTCACCAATCAGCGGATAGACCGTCAGCACATGCCAGATGGCCAGAAACACGACCGCCACCAGCAATTGCAGCGAAAGCAGTTTGATCCGGTTCATGCTGCAGCTCCCTTGTCGCTGGGGCGCTCGGCATCGACCAGCTCCTTGCCCTCGCCCATC
>JAYWHQ010000025.1:0-5991 GCA_043777655.1 Allobosea sp.
GCAGAGCCTCCGGCGCTATTTGCCGCAGGCGTATACGGCCGACATCAAAGTCGAGTGCAACACAGCGCACAATGTCTTCAAGACCCAGTTCGCGCAACACGTCATTCATGACCTCGTCAACCATCTCTTCGCCGCGCGCCACCCCGTAGGAGACACGTCCAAACAGCAGATTGTCGCGGATAGGCATGTTCTTCAGGTAGCGTTTCGGGTCAAAGAACTCGATGTCGGCCGTATACGCCTGCGGCAAATAGCGCCGGAGGCTCTGCCGCGCGCGCAGAACCCGCCGCTCGAAATGCGGCGAGATGGCCGACATTCTGTGGCGCGGCTCGACATAGGAAAAGGCCAGGCCGATCAACTGCGACTGCGCTTCCGCGGAGAGCTTGTTCAGGCTGCCACGCGCCTCGACATTTTCGACGATACGGACGAATTTCGGCATGTCTTCTGAGCTGATGAACGAGAAGCGCTCGAACAGCGGATGACCCGGCGGAAGATCGGCGAATATCTCGATGACCGCCTGCGCCATCTGGAGCCCGATTTCGGCAAGCGGGTAGAGCAGCGCCTCTGCCTCGAGGATCGAGCGCACATAGGCATTGGCGGCCAGTTGTTCGTCCTGGAATTGCTCGCTGATGGCAAGGCCGAACAGCAGGTTCTCGCTCAATGTCGCATTGCGATTGAAGGCCTTGGGATCGAGCGGAGCCACGACATGCTGCAGCCCACGCGCGGCCAGATTGGCACGAATGGTTTCCCGCGCAGCCTGGATGCGCGCGGTCGCCACAGGCTCCCGGTCCGGGTCAAGCCGGCCACCAAGGCCGAATCTGGCAATGTCCTTCGACATCCCTGCGATCGCCAGCAGGGCCGTGATCTTCGCGTCACGCTCAGCCAGTGAATTCAGCCCCGCCGCCTTCAGATCGAACCAGTCATCGCTTGGCAACGCCAGCGGATTGCCGCTGCGCAAGGCTTCCATCTGGCGCCTGACCTCGACAAAATCGCCCGCTTCCGGTTTCTGAGCCAGCAGATCAGGCATGCGGCGCATGACGGGCGCACTGATGTTGTCACGCAGCGTGCCTGAGAACAGCAGCGGGTCAGGACCGGCATAGGAAAGAAACCGGCTCGAAAGGCTGTCAGGCAGGTTGCGCCAGCTGACCAGTCCGGCGGTGAGCTTACCGGAAAACACGGAGATCTGCCGCCCCAGAATCCGCGCGAGCACATCGCGACCGCTGCCGTTGCTGCCGATCAAAGCGATATGGCCAGGCCGCGCAAGAACGGCGCTCATGGGGTCAAGCACGACCGTTCCGCGACGGTCGACCACCTTCAGGGCGTCGATCTGGACTGATTGATCGGGAAGCGGCGGCGGCAAGCTGCGATCATCGCCATCCTCGGCAATCAGTTGTGCAGGGAACTGCGCCACAATCTGCTGATACTTGACGGTCACATCATTGCGTTCCTGATCCCAGTCAATCAACTCCTTGATCGGCGGCGGCAAATCGCGATACGCGGCAATGACAGCAACCAGTTGCCCGATGTTCATGGCGCCGGTGAGGGCCAGATAGCCGCCGATGGAGTAGAAGAAGAACGGCGTGATCTGGGCCAGGAAATTGTTGAGGTACTTGACCGCAAATTTTCGTTTGAACAGGTCGGTCCTGATCTTCAGCAGGGTGCCAAGACGTTCGCCGAGGTCGGCACGGACAAATTGGGCAGAGCCACCCACATGCACCGCCGGCGCGATCTCGATCACCTCGCCGATCCTCCCGGCAAGCTTTCTGGATTCAATCTGCCGCAGGCGCGCAAGTCGCAACTGCTCCTTGCGCAACTGTGGAATGACCACACCCTGAACAACGACAATCGCCAGCGCGACAAGCCCCAGCCAGATGCTCTGCACCATGATGAACAGCATGGCAGTCAGCGCCTGCATGACGAGGAACGCGGGCTGGATAAAGGCGTCGCCTGTGAAGCCGCCGATGGGCTCCACTTCGTCCTTGATGATGCTGGCCGCCTCCGACGGTCGAACCGTGCGAATGTCCTCAGGCTTGAAGCGCAGGTACAGCGCAAAAAGCTCATAGCGCATGCGGCGCAGGAGCCGCTCGCCGAGAATGCCCTTGGACAGGTTGATATAGAACTTGAAGGCGCCGTTGATGATGACCAGCCCGAGGAACAGGAAACTCAGTCCAAACAACAACTGCATCTGGGTGACGAGAAAGCCGGAAAACAGCTGGACCGGCCCGCCCAGAAAACCCGGCAATGGCACCGTGATTTCCAGAAACCGGATCACGCTGGCGCCGGACTGGAATGCCTTGCCCTGTAGGGCATCGTTGATGATGCGCTTTGGCAGGTCGAATGAGGCGAAGTAGAACGGCAGCGAAATCAGGACGACCGCAAGCACCAGCAACTGATCCCGCCGACTATGACGCCAGACATAACGGAACAGGTTGGGCTCCAAGCGGGTTGCCTCCTTGCTTTGGAATCGGAAGGTCTGGGCCGGAGTGGCGCGCAATCTGACTTAAATCCGTCTGAGCCCGATGCACAAGTCACAACCGTGAAACCACACCAGCCTCAATGGCTTGCTAGGCCCCTTTCTACTTTTCGTCTAGAAACGACGTCTCTTCAAAAACTGGCCTTCACCCGTGCGAATTGCCTTCTATGCGCCAATGAAATCGCCTCACTCGCCTGTCTCGTCTGGAGACAGGCTGATGGCCCGGCAGTTGCTGGTGCTGCTGGGGCGCCTTGGACATCACGTCATTGTGGTTTCGGAGCTCCGCTCATGGCTCAAAAATCCGGACCAGTTGCCTGCACTTGCGCTTTTGGCGGAGAATGAGCTGGCGCGAATCCAGCCCGATCTGGAGGCCTTTGCCCCGGACCTCTGGTTCACTTATCACGTCTATTACAAGGCCCCCGACCTGCTCGGCCCTGCCAGCGCGAGGCGCCTGGGCATTCCCTATGTCGTCGCCGAGGCTTCCCACGCCCCTAAGCGGCTCGATGGCCCCTGGGCGCAAGCCGAGAACCTGTCGATGGTGGCCTTGCGCGCCGCACGCGCCTTGCTGACATTCACATCGCGCGACGCCGATGGTCTGGCCATGCTTGACGGCATCAGCGGAGAGATAACGCCCTTCCCACCATTCCTGACAAGTGTCGACCTGCGGGATCCGAGCCCGAGGTTGGCGGGGTCGCACGTCACGCTGATCTGCGTGGCCATGATGCGAGACAGCAACAAGATGGAAAGCTACCAGCAACTGGCCAGGGCTCTGGGCGTGCTGGACCGACAAGACTGGCAACTGCGCATTGTCGGGGACGGGCCCGCACGTGCCAAGGTGGAAGCGGCCTTTGCCGCCTTTCGTGAGGGCCAGGTCTGTTTTGTCGGCGTTTGCAATGCTGCCGAAATTCGGGCGGAGCTTGAACAGGCTGACATCTTCGCATGGCCCGGCTACCTTGAGGCCTACGGCATGGTCTATCTCGAAGCACAGGAGCGCGGTTTGCCGGTTGTCGCCATGGACAGCGGCGGCGTGACCAGCGTCGTCCGACACGGTGAAACAGGCATTCTCACCGCCGAAGCAGACTACGACGCCTTCGCAAGCGCGCTGCAGAGGCTGATTGGCGACTCGACACTCCGGAAGAAACTGGGCTTGCAGGCCAGAGCCAGGGTGCTGGCCAGCCACGGACCTGACGCGGCGGCGCAACGCCTTCAGCTTGCGCTGGAGCGCGCCATGAAAGGCGAGCCATGAACAGGCCTGGCGACAGTGATGACACAGGCGCGCTGCATCACTTGCACCCGCTGCATTGCTTGGAAGCCGAGCTTGATGCATGGCAGCGCGCTGGGCTCGTGGCACGTCTGTGGTTGCGCGACGATGATGCGATGGCACCAACGATGGCGCTTGAGCGTCTCGTCGGGCTGACGCTGCAGCAGGCCATTCCCTTGCTGCTGGCCGTGATCCCGATGCGGGCCGAAACAGGCCTCGCCGACAGGCTGGCGTCGGAAAGGCACATCGAGATCGCGATGCATGGTGTATGGCACCGCAATCATGCCCCGCCAGGAGAAAAATCGCAGGAAACTCCTCCCCTTCGCGGAATGGCCATCGTCAGACAGGAGCTGGAGGTGGCGCGCGATCGCCTGCTGGCGGTCTTTGCGCCATGGGCCAGAACAGTGCTGTGGTATGTGCCGCCATGGAACCGCATCTCCCCCGATGTGGCGGCACTTCTGCCAGAGCTCGGATTCACGGCACTTTCGACCTTCGGATCTGTTCGCCATGAGGTAGCGGGGCTCACCCAGCGCAACTGCAAGGTTGATCTGATCGACTGGCAAGGCGGGCGCATGGGGCGCAGTCTGGCCTGGGTCGCAAGCGAACTGGCCTCGGCGCTGGCGACTTCCCGTCTGGGTGACACAGCACCCGTCGGCCTGCTGGCGCACCACCTCGATCATGACGAAGTGACGTGGTCAGTGCTCGAACAACTCGGCGAGTTGATCGCCAGCCATCCGGCCGCGCGCTGGGTGTCGGCAACCGACGCCCTCACCTGACGCCGCGCACATGCCCGGATGCCCACATTTCTCGCGAGGCCAGCGCCATCTTCGTCTAGCGATAGGGGTCCGCCGCATCGCGCAAGCCATCGCCAAGAAAGTTGAAGGCGAGGATCACGATGATCACCGGTGCCACGGGCATCATCAACCAAGGATAAAGCGCCACGACATTGATATTCTGCGCCTCGTTGAGCATCACGCCCCATGAGGTGATCGGTGCACGCAAGCCAAGTCCGAGGAACGAAAGGGCCGTCTCGCCAAGGATCATGCCGGGAATGGCCACGGTGGCCTTAGCGATCAGATGGCTCATGAACCCCGGCACCAGATGTCGACCGACGATGCGGGGCGTGCGCGCACCCATCAATTGGGCCGACAAGACATAGTCTTCCTCTCGCAGTGCCAGCAGTTTCGAGCGCACCGCGCGCGCCAGTCCCGTCCAGTCCATCAGGCCAAGGATGACCGTGATGCCAAAATAGATCAGAATCGGGCTCCAGGATGGCGGCATCACCGATGCCAGCGCCATCCACAGCGGGATATGTGGCAAGGATTGCACCACCTCGATGATGCGCTGCGTCACCAGATCAAACAGGCCGCCATAATAGCCAGCGAGGCCCCCGATGATGATGCCGAGGATGAAACTCACCGAGATGCCGAGTATGCCGATGGTCAACGAGATTCGAGCGCCATAGACAATGCGCGAGAACATGTCGCGGCCCAGCCGGTCTGTGCCCATGATGAAGACTTTTGTGCCTTCGGCAGGGCAGAACAGATGCCGGTCGGCGGCAAGCAGGCCCCACATCACATAGGGATCACCACGGCAAAGGAAGCGCAGGGGCTGCGGCTTGGTCGTGTCTGCCACATAGTCCCGATTGAGGTTGTCCATGTTCAGGCTGTAGCTCTGGCCATAGACGAATGGACCGACGAAGCGGCCCTCATGGAACATGTGGATGGCCTGTGGCGGCGCGCGCACATACTCGGTATTGCGCGTTTGGCTTTCGTAGGGCGCGACAAACTCGCAGAAGAGCGCGATCAGATAGGCCACGATCAGGATACCGGCCGAGATCACGGCCAGCCTGTGGCGCTTGAACTTGAGCCACATCAGCCGCCATTGCGAGGCCAGCGCTGCCCTTTCCTGCTCCGGCGTCATCCGCGTGACGGAAAGCGCATCAAACGGTGCTGAAGACACAAAATGCGGCAATGACTGGCCCGGACCGGGCAGCACCATGAAATCGGTTTCAGGCTTTTTTGCTGCAGGCAGACTCATTTGGTCTGCCCGCTCTGAAGGCGCACGCGAGGATCAAGGAAAGCCAGCGCAATGTCGGAGATCAACACACCAATCACCGTCAGCACGGCAAGGAACATCAGGAATGATCCGGCGAGATACATGTCCTGCGCCTGAAGGGCCCTGACGAGAAGCGGGCCGGTCGTCGGCAATGACAGGACAATCGCGACGATTTCGGCACCGGAAACGACCGTCGGCAAAA
>JAYWHQ010000026.1:0-1797 GCA_043777655.1 Allobosea sp.
CTTTCTGCAGCAATCCTGCTGGTCAACCGCGCCATGACACCGATCAGCATCGTCACCGGCCAGCTGTTTCGTGCCTATCAGGCGCTGGAGGCGGCAGCGGCCATCGGCCCGCTGCTCAGCGCGCCTGTCGAGGCGGGCGGGGACCTGCGGGCAGCCAGTGCAGCCTCCATCAAGGGACGGATCGATCTGCACCGTGTCAGCTTCAGCCATCCGGGTGAGACTCAACCTGTGCTGCGCGACATCACGCTGAGCATCAGGCCGGGCGAGCGCATCGGCATTGTCGGCAAGGCAGGCTGCGGAAAATCGACCTTGTTGCGGCTGATGGCGCGGCTGCATGATCCGGTCGATGGCCGCTTTCTGGTTGATGAGCGCGACGCGCGCCAGTTCGATCCTGTCCAGCTCCGGCGGGCGATCAGCCTGATGCCACAGGATGCGCAGCTGGTCGATCTCAGCATCGAGGACAATCTGGTGCTCGGCCTGCCTGGTGTGTCCGCGGCCGAATTCGAGCGCGTGGTGCGGATCACCGGCGTGCATGATTTCGTCAGCAAGCACCCGTCCGGCTACAGCCTGATGGTGGGTCCTGGCGGTTTGCGCCTGTCGGGTGGCGAGCGGCAATGCGTTTCACTGGCGCGTGCGCTCATGGGTCGGCCAGCAATGCTGCTGCTGGACGAGCCGACTGCCGCGCTCGAAAATGCCGTGGAAGCCCGACTGGTCAATGAGCTGAAGCGAGAACTCGGCACCACTGGCCTCGTCCTTGCCACACATCGCCTGCCGGTGCTGGCGCTGGTGGACCGCATTATCTGGCTGGATGGCGGGCGTGTGGTGGCCGATGGACCAAAGGAAGAGGTCTTTACCAAGTTCGGACTGGTGGCCTGAAGATTAGGTCAGGCACGTTGCCGACCATTGGCTGTCGGCCATTAACGGTTGGCCAACCCGGCTGCCGTATTGTGCGGCCATGCGCGTTCTGGGGACGCGCGGCCATGTCGCTGACCTGGCAGGACGGGCAGGGGCGATATGGCCGGCGCGAACGAGAACGACGAGAACCACTGGCCGGGCTATGTCGATGCCCTGACCACGATGACGATGATGCTCATCTTCGTCATGATGATTCTTGCTGTCGCCATGTTCAACATGTCCGAAAGTGTCTCGCGCGGGCTGGTCGAGAAGATTGCCCAATCGGCAGGTGTGTCGATCTCCGGCGAAGGCTTGTCGACAGAGGACCTGGCCACGCAGATTGCCGGACAGCTCGAAGGTCGTGGGCCTGGCAGGAGCGGCATTGCAGCTGCTTCCAGCGGCGAAGGCGGCACCAGCCAGAAGATGGCATCTTCGCAGGCTGGATCGGCCTTGCCCGGCGAAGAGAAACGGATCGAATCCGGCATCGGCTTTTCGCCGCTCAAGACCGATCCAGGCGTTGAAACGCGCACCGCGCCTGCCTTGCTGACTCTGGCCTTCAAGCCAAGGGCGACAGCGCTGGATGAGCCCAGCCAGAAGGATATGAAACAATTCGTCGAACAGACGGGCAAGGTCGAGTCCGACGCCCGCTTTGAGCTGCGGGCCTATGCCACGTCACAGGCAGGCACCCTGACGGATTCACGTCGCATCGCCTATTACCGCGCCATGGCGGTGCGGGCCTCGCTCATCAGCATCGGCATCCCCGCCGCGCGGATCGGCGTGAAAGTGGAAGATCGCGAGAAGTCGGATGATGCCGAGCTCGTGCAGGTCTTCATCCGCCCACGTGCCTGAAGCTTCCGCTGGGTCGCTCAACATCCTTAATCATTTCTTCGCGCCTCTCATGGA
>JAYWHQ010000027.1:0-1795 GCA_043777655.1 Allobosea sp.
GCGCAAGGAAGAGGCCGTTTCGGCCGCGCCGCAGCTGCCCTTCAACCCGGCCCTGCTCAAGAAGGTCGATGAACTGGAACTTTCGGTCCGTTCGGCGAACTGCCTGAAGAACGACAACATCGTCTATATCGGCGACCTGATCCTCAAGTCGGAAGCCGAAATGCTGCGCACGCCGAATTTCGGCCGCAAGTCGCTGAACGAAATCAAGGAAGTGCTGGCCACGATGGGCCTGCACCTTGGCATGGACGTCACCGGCTGGCCGCCCGAGAACATCGAAGATCTCGCGAAGCGCTTTGAAGAGCATTATTGAGGGCGCGAATAGCGAATGGCGAATAGTGAATTTTTCCATTCGCCATTCGCTGCTCACCACTCGCCCATAACAGACGTCCGTACCGTGGCACGGCGGGCGCAACAACGAAGGAGCCAAATCCATGCGTCACGGTTTCAGAGGCCGTCGTTTCAACCGTTCTGTCGAGCACCGCAAGGCGATGTTCGCGAACATGTCGCAGGCGCTCGTCAAGCACGAGCAGATTGTCACCACGCTGCCCAAGGCGAAGGACCTGCGTCCCATCGTCGAGAAGCTGGTCACGCTCTGCAAGCGCGGTGATCTGCATGCCCGCCGCCAGGCCATTGCGCAGCTGCGTGATGCCGAGCTGGTGAAGAAGCTGTTTGATGTGCTCGCTCCCCGCTACAAGGAGCGCCATGGTGGCTATCTGCGCATCATGAAGGCCGGTTTCCGCTTCGGTGACAACGCGCCAATGGCGATCATCGAATTCGTCGACCGCGATGTCGACGCCAAGGGCAAGGATTCGGGCCCTGTGGAAGTGATGGACGACGCAGCCTGATTGGCGCTTTCGCCGGAGTGATTTGAAAAGGGCGCCTTCCGGGGCGCCTTTTTTGTTGTGCAAGCGTATTCATCTGCTCAATGATGCACGCAAGCGACGCTGACTGTCGCAAGCCCATGGGAGATGAGAATGCTCACGATCACGCGCCGGATTGCTTTTGCAGGCTTGGCCGGCCTTGGCGCTGCAGCCTTGGCCATAACCCCGTTGGCCGCCCAGGATGCCTATCCGAACAAGCCGATCACCATGATCGTGCCATTTGCGGCTGGCGGCAGCTCTGACGTGATCGCGCGGTTGGCGGCGGAAGAAATCGGCAAGATTGTCGGACAACGCATCGTGATCGAGAACATGGGCGGGGCAGGCGGCTCGATTGCGCTCACCCGTGCCGCGCAAGCCGCGCCTGATGGCTACACCATCGTCATCGGCAACAGTGGAACCAATGCTGCGTCCTATTCGATCTATCCCGATCTCAAGTACAAGCCGGATGACTTTGCGCCGATCGGGCTTGTGGCCAAGACCTCGCCGATGATCGCTGTGAAGCTTGATCTGCCGGTGAAGACGCTCACGGAACTCGTCGATTATGCCAGAAAGAACCCCGGCAAGGTCACGCTCGGCCATGCAGGTGTCGGCTCGTCGAATTACCTCATTTGCCAGCAGTTCATTGAAGCGGCCAAGGTTGATGTTGCGCTCGTGGGCTATCGCGGCGCTGGCCCGGCTTTGAACGACGTCATGGGTGGGCAGATTGATGGTGTCTGCGACGCAGCCACCTCGCTTTCTGGCGCCATTCAGGGGCAGAAGGTGCGGGCGCTTGTGGTGGCCACACCGGCCCGCATTGCCAGCCTGCCGGATGTGCCAACTTCGGCTGAGGCGGGCCTGCCAGGCTTCCAGGCGCAAGGTTGGAACGCGCTGTTTGCACCCAAGGGCACGCCAGCCCCCATCATCGCGCGCCTGAA
>JAYWHQ010000028.1:0-5939 GCA_043777655.1 Allobosea sp.
AGGCCAGCTCGCCGAGCTGGTGCTGGAAGAGAGCGGCTACACCGACATGTGGCAGAAGGACCGCACGGCGGACGCTGCTGGCAGACTCGAAAATCTGAAGGAGCTGGTGCGCTCGCTCGATGAATTCCCTGATCTGATCTCGTTTCTCGAACATGTCTCGCTGGTGATGGATGCCGACAAGGGCGGCGACACAGATCGTGTCAGCATCATGACGCTGCATGGCGCCAAGGGGCTGGAATTCGACACCGTGTTCCTGCCCGGCTGGGAGGAAGGCCTGCTGCCGAACCAGCGCGCGCTGGATGAAAGCGGACGCGCCGGGCTGGAAGAGGAGCGCCGGCTTGCCCATGTCGGCATCACGCGTGCCCGCAAACGTGCCAAGCTCATGTTCGCCTCGAACCGGCGCATCCATGGCATGTGGCAATCCAGCCTGCCGAGCCGCTTCATCGACGAATTGCCGGAAGCCTCGGTCGAGATCGTCGAGGCAGCTTCCAGCTTCACCCATGGCGGCTATTCCGGCTCGCGCTTTGACCGGATGGAGAGTTTCGGTTCCACCTATCAAACGCCCGGCTGGCAGCGCGCGCAGGCCAACCAGCGCAGCAACGAGGCGGCAGGAAAAGGCGCAGGAAGTTCTGGAGGCAGCAACCTCGGCGGCGGCAATTTCGCGGGCGGCGGCTATAGCGGCACCAACCCGATAGGTGGGCGCGGCTTCGGCTCGCAGTCAGCTGCCAGCGCCTCACGACGCGGACCGATGATGATCGAGGGCGATCTCGCTGCAAAATCCTCCGGCCCGGCTTCCGCCTTCGGCACCGGCTCCCGCGTGCTGCATATGAAGTTCGGCCCCGGCACGGTCGCAAGCGCCGATGGCAACAAGCTCACAGTCGATTTCGACAAGGCAGGCCGCAAGATGGTGCTGGACAGTTTCGTGCAGGCGGGGTGAGTCTTATGGATACCATCGGCGTTGTCGGGCTTGGGCAGATGGGCGGGCGCATGGCGCTTTGCCTCAAGCGAGCCGGTTTTGCGGTGGTGGGCACCGATGCGAGCCCTGCTGCGATGGCGGCGCTGGAGGGCCGGATTGCACTGGTCGCAACGCCGACCGACCTTGCCCGGCAAACCGGCACCATCGTGCTGTCGCTGCCGACGGCACAGATCGTCGAGGCAGTGGTGACGGGCGAACACGGGCTGGCATCTGCGCTTCAGCCGGGAGCGCTCATCATCGACACCTCGACCTCGCATCCGGAAACAACGCGCAGGCTCGACACGCTTTTGCGCGGGCGTGGCGCTGCCTTCATCGATGCGCCCGTCAGCGGCGGGCCGAAGCGGGCGGCCACCGGCGAGCTGACAATGGTGCTGGGCGGCACAGAGGCCGATATCGCACGGGCCAAGCCAGTGCTGGATGCGCTCTCGACAAGGCAGGTGCATGTGGGTGCATCAGGCGCGGGCCACATGGCCAAGATCGTCAACAACCTGATGTGCGCGGCGCATCTTCTGGTGGCGGGCGAGGCCTTCAAGCTGGCGGAAGCGGCGGGGCTTGACCCCGAACGGCTGCTGGCTGCGATCAATGGCGGCTCGGGCCGCAGCGGCGTTACCGAGGTGAACTTCCCCAACTGGGTGATGAATGGTGCCTTCGACTCCGGCTTCACCATGCAGCTGATGCGCAAGGACGTGCGGCTCGCGCTGCAAATGGCGGAAGAGACCGGGCTGGACCTGCCCCTCACGCAAGGCATCGGCGCACTCTGGGCGGCGAGTGGCGAGAGCATTCCCGATGCGGAGGACTTCAACCGCATTGCCGATTTTCGTGGTCAGAAGACAGGTTCAGCGCAATGACGACTGAGCCTGTTTCAGCGCGCCTTTCCGCCGAGCTTGAGGCCATCTTGCCACTCAAGGGCGAATTTGGTTCCTGGGTGAATGGCAAGATGGTGCCAGGCACGGGCGAGGCCATTGCGCTGCTTGACCCCATGACGGGCGCGCCCGCGCTCACCTATCGCGATGCCGGGCCAGATGTGGCGAAAGCCGCAGCCAACGCCGCCGCTGCCGCGCAAGCGATCTGGATCAGCCAGACCCATGCCGCGCGCGGACGCGTGATGCAGGATGTGGCCCGCGCCATTCGGGCCCATGCCGAGTCGCTGGCGCGGCTGGAAGCTGTCTCTGCCGGAAAGCCGATCCGCGATTGCCGGGGCGAGGTCACCAAGGTGGCCGAAATGTTCGAGCATTATGCCGGTTGGGCCGACAAGATCTACGGCCATGTCATTCCTGTGCCGTCGAGCCATCTCAACTACACACGGCGCGAGCCTGTCGGCGTCGTGCTGCAGATCACGCCGTGGAATGCGCCGCTCTTCACCTGCGGCTGGCAGATCGCTCCTGCGCTGGCCGCTGGCAACGGGGTGGTGCTCAAGCCATCAGAGCTGACGCCATTGACCTCCGTTGCACTGGTGCGGCTGGCTGAGCAAGCGGGCCTGCCTGTGGGGCTTGTCAATGTGCTGGCCGGTCTGGGGCCAACCACGGCACAGGCCGCGCTTCAGCATCCTGCCGTGCGCAAGGTCGTGTTCGTCGGCTCGGCAGCCACCGGCGCGCGCATTGCTGCTGCGGCAGCGGCGCTGGTGAAGCCCTGCCTGCTGGAGTTGGGCGGCAAGTCGGCCAACATTGTCTTTGAGGATGCTGGTCTGGAGCGCGCCAGCATCGGCGCGCAATCGGCAATCTTTTCCGGCGCGGGCCAGAGCTGCGTGGCCGGTTCGCGGCTGCTGGTTCAGCGCAGCATCCATGATCGTTTTGTGGAAATGTTGAAGGCTGGTGCCACCCGCCTCAAGCTGGGCGACCCGCTGGACCCCATGACCGAGATTGGCCCGATCTGCCATGTGGCACAGCAGCACCGCGTGCTGGCAATGATCGCCAGCGGCATCAGCGAGGGCGCCACGCTGGCGCTGGGCTCGGATGGCGATGCCGCCAGCACGACCGACGGCTTCGTGCCGCCAACCATCCTCACACATGCCAACAACGACATGGCCATCGCACGTGAGGAAATCTTCGGGCCGGTGGTCGTGGTCATCCCCTTCGATACGGAAGCCGATGCGGTTCGTATCGCCAATGACAGCGCATACGGCCTGGCGGGCGCTGTCTGGACGCGCGATGTGGGCCGTGCGCATCGCGTGGCGGCGGCGGTGCGGGCCGGCACCTTCTGGATCAATGCCTACAAGACGATCAACGTCGCCTCCCCCTTCGGCGGCTCAGGAATGAGCGGCTATGGCCGCTCCAGCGGGCTGGAAGGCTTGCTGGAATACACCCATGTGAAGAGTGTCTGGGTGGAGACGGCCGAAGTGCCCGTGGCGCCGTTCGGCTATGGGGTGGGGTGAGCCACATGCCGCAATACATCGCCCTGATCCGCGAAGACGAGGATGATGGTTTCACCGTGTCTTTTCCCGATGTCGAAGGCGTGTTCACAGCCGGTGACAGCATGGAAGAAGCCATCGAACAGGCCCAGGACCTGCTGGAATTTGCGGCCGAGAGCTGGCTGGAGGACACAGGCCAACCCTTCCCCAGCCCGCGCACGCTGGAAGAGCTTCAGGCGGATACGGCTTTCATGGCGACGGTTGGAGAAGGCCAGCTTGTGCCGGTTTCGTTTGAGGATCTGGCGACGGGTGATGCCAGGCACTAGCCCAATTGCTCAGGCTCTTTCTTTTCGCTCTTCAGCGCCTGCAGGGAAAGCGCTCTGGCCGATCTTGAGCGCGGAGCGTTTGCTGAAATTTAGGAATGAGAAGGGCGAGCGGGTGGGGCCGCAGCACCTGATGCGCCGCCCCTCTAAATCATCAAATATCAAGACCATTTTCGACCGCCCGAACGCATTGATTCGATGGTGCGCAAGGAGCAATGCAGTCGTGTCATCAAGACTCGCCCATCGTCTGTGAGTTGCGTGCACAATGGCTCGTCGTCTTCCAATTGGAGTTGCGATTCAGACCTTTGCTGACAGATAGATTCAGCAAGCATCCAATCTGAAAGGTAGGCGCTACGTGCTTAAAGATAGCAGGGACATCTATCGCAGGCTTGAAAAGGACGGATGGGTCGTGAGCAGCGTTGGTGGCTCGCATCACGTCTTCAAAAAGCCCGGCATGCGTGACAACATCAGCCTGCCGCATCCGAAAAAGGATTTGCCGCCCGGAACAGTGCGCGGCATATACAAGACTGCCGGTTGGCCGAAGGACTGAGACTGCCAAATGCCGCACTATGTCGCCATCATCGAGGACGCCGGACCGGACCACGCCATTGGCGTCTGGTTCCCGGATCTTCCTGGCTGTTTCTCTGCTGGTGACACGGTTGATGAGGCATTCGAGAATGCGCGCGAGGCCGTGGCTCTCTGGGTTGATGCCCGGATCGAAGATGGGCAGCCGGTGCCGCAACCCCGGACGCTCAGCGAAATCAAGGCTGACCCTGCTTCTGCAGATGATCTTGCCAACCACATGATTGCTCTGGTGCCTGGCCCGGCGCGGTTTGCCAGCGCTGCCGAATAAGCATCCCGTGACACCCGCGCTCCCGCCTGCTAACTCGCTCGATCATGCGTGAAGGCCTCCTCCCCTCGACTGTTGCGACCGTGCTTGAGCTGGCCACCACCGGCCACAAGGCGCGCGCCTTGACCGAGCTGCTTGGCGAGGTGTTTGACCCGACAGAGACCGCGATTTCCGCCTTCGAGATCGACGACACGGCGGCCACCATGTCGCTCGACACGCCGTGGAAGGTCGAGATCTGGTTTGCCACACACCCGCCGGAAGAAGCCGTGCGCGACATGCTGCGCGGCATTGTCGGCGATGCCATCGATGTGGCGCAGTTTCGCCAGCTCAGCCAGAAGGACTGGGTGTCAGCGAGTCTTGACGGGCTCAAGCCCGTGCGGGCGGGCCGCGTGCTCATTCATGGCTCGCATGATCGCGCGGCGGTGCGGACCAACGATGTCGCCATCGAGATCGAGGCAGCACTTGCCTTCGGTACTGGCCATCACGGCACGACGGCTGGCTGCCTGCTGGCGATTGATGCCGAGCTGAAGAAGCGCCGCCCCCGCCATGCGCTGGATGTTGGCACCGGCACCGGCATTCTGGCACTCGCGCTTGCCAAGCAGACCAGGCGCCCGGTTGTGGCCGGCGACATTGATGGCATTGCCGTTGATGTGGCGCGCGGCAATGCGCGCTCGAATGCCGCACCGAACGCGCTGACGCTTTATGTCGCGCCCGGCGTGCAGCATGCACTCGCCAACCGCAACCGCCATTTCGATCTGGTGCTGGCCAACATTCTGGCGCGACCGCTGATGCGGCTGTCGGCTTCCATCGCCCGCGTGCTGGCACCGGGCGGCACGCTCATCCTGTCAGGGCTGCTGATGATGGATGTGCCCGGCGTGCTGGCTGCCTACCGGATGCAGGGGCTGAGCTTGAGCTACCGTTCGGAGCGCGAGGGCTGGGCCACGCTTGTGCTGAAGCGCGGCGGCGCGGCGGCGCGGGCCAAGCAATCGTCCTGAGACACGTCGAGCAGACACAAAAAATCCCGGGCAGCAGATGCACCCGGGATTGATGTCATTGCGCTTGACGTCAGAAGCCGAGCGGGCCGTACTTGGCTTCCGTTTCCTTCTGCAGCGTGCGGGCATCGTGCCACACAGCCACGGCAAAGCGGAAGTTTTCAGCAACGGATTCAGCAACATACTTGATGATAGCGATCATAGTGGTCTCCTTTTCATGAAATGACTAATCGGGGCGGCACTCAGGAATGGCGCTCAAATGTCTGGGAACTGCGCACGGCAATCTTGCCGGCCTCCAGCTCCTCGCGAAAGCGGGAATGGCGGTTCAGCTCGATCTGGACACTGCGCATGCGGCTTTCGATCATCGCATTCATCAGGCGCGTCCAGAATGAGGCCTTGGTGCTTGTCTCGTCTGCAGTCTTGGTAACGTCTGCAGTCTTGGTAACGTCTG
>JAYWHQ010000029.1:0-5939 GCA_043777655.1 Allobosea sp.
CCTACAAGATCCCCGTCGCCTCAGACCGGCCCCGCATCTTCAATGTCGCGATGCTCGAGAATGCGCCCAACCGCGAGGCGACGATCCATCGTTCCAAGGCGGTGGGAGAGCCGCCCTTCATGCTGGCGATCAGCGTGCTGCATGCCCTGTCGGATGCTGTCGCGAGCGTCGCCAACCATCGCATCTGCCCGCGGCTGGATGCGCCTGCCACGCCCGAGCGGGTGCTGATGGCGGTGGAAGCGGTGCGCGCGGCAAGGGCCAAAGCAGGCTCATGACCGGGCTTTCTGCGACCCTTCAAGGCTGGCTGGCAGACGGAGCAATTCTTGTGACGCTGACCGGCACGGAAGGCTCGACGCCGCGCGCGGCGGGCGCGGTGATGATCGTCAATCCTCATGAAAGCGCGGGCAGCATTGGCGGCGGACAGCTGGAGTTTCATTGCATCGCGCAGGCCCGTGAGATGCTGGCTTTGCAAGAGGCCCGGCGTGAACTCGACATTCCGCTCGGGCCGCAGATGGGCCAGTGCTGCGGCGGGCGGGCAAAAGTCCGGCTGGAGCGCGCCAGCATGCACCACGTCGCCTCACTTGCAGAGGCAGAAACCCTGACAACAAATGCTCAACCTTGCGTGCTGATCTATGGTGCAGGGCATACGGGCCGCGCGCTGGCTCAGGCGCTGGCGCTTCTGCCGCTGCACGTCACGGTGATCGATGACCGCGCTGATGTGTTCGGCGGGTTGCCGGAGGCCATTGCCCTGCGCCATCTGCCGGACCCGCAAGAGGCAGTGCTGGCGGCACCGAGAGGCGCAGCCCATGTCATTCTCACGCACAGCCACGCACTCGACTATCGGCTGACAGAGGCCGCGCTCAGGCGCTGTGATGCTGCCTATGTCGGGCTCATTGGCTCGGCCACGAAGAAGGCGCGTTTCGCGCAGTCATTCCTGCGCAATGGCGGCAGCGCAGCGGAACTGGTCCGCCTCACCTGCCCGATTGGTGGCACGCAGGTCCGCGACAAGCGGCCCGAGGTGATTGCGGCTCTGACAGCGGCGGAACTGGTGGGTGTGCTGCTGGCATGAGCCCGAACTGGCTGCTGCCCTAGACCGGCAGCCGCACAGTTGCGCGCAGCCCCCCCATCGGGCTGTCGGCCAGCATGATGTCGCCGCCATGGGCGCGGGCAATATCACGGCTGATCGCGAGGCCGAGGCCTGTGCCCCCTTCATCCACGTTGCGGGCCTCATCGAGGCGCACGAAGGGGCGGAAGACGTCTTCCCGCCGGTCCATCGGGATGCCTGGCCCGTCATCATCCACCATCACGATCAGATAGCGCGCATCGTGCGTGGCACGGATCGCAATGCGGTCGCCATGGCGGGCAGCGTTGGAGACAAGGTTGGTCAGCATGCGCCGAATGGCGTCGACACGCACGACCACGACCGGGTCGCCAATCACTGTCAGCTCGGTCTGGTGGCCCTGCCGCTCGGCGTCGCTCTTCAGCTCTTCCAGAAAGGCGCGGATGTCGGTGGCCTGCGGCACTTCGCCAGCATCACCGCGCGCGAAGGCGAGATAAGCCTCGAGCATGCGGCTCATCTCGTCGACATCCTTTTCCAGCGCCTCGATCTCGACATCCTTGTCGAGCAATGCGAGCGACAGGCGAAACCGCGTCAGGATGGTGCGCAGGTCATGACTGACGCCGTTGAGCATCGTCGTGCGTTCGCCGATGGAGCGCTCGACACGGCGCTTCATTTCAATGAAGGCGTGACCCGCCTGCCGCACCTCGCGCGCACCTCGCGGGCGAAACTCGCTGTCGCGCCCTTTGCCGAAGGCCTCCGCCGCATCAGCCAGCCGCAGGATCGGCTTGATCTGGTTGCGCAGGAACAGCACCGCAATGGTCAACAGCACGAAGGACGTCCCCAGCATCCAGGCCAGAAAGATATGGCTGTTGGAGGCATAGGCGGCGCTGCGCCGGGTCAGCACACGCAAGACATCCGGACCGACCTTGACGCGGATCTCGATCAGGCTGGAGCGCCCGACCGTGTCGATCCAGTAAGGCCGCGAAAGTTGCTTGCGCAGCTCGGTGGACAGTGCGCTGTCAAGCAGCGAGAAGAAGGGTTTGGGGCCGGGCGGCGGCAAATCGGCATTGCGCAACACGTCGATGTCGAGCTGCAGCCGTTCCTCGGCGATACGCTGGAGCACGGATGCTTCGGCATCCTGAGGATAGCTTTCATAGACGTCGATCAGGGCTGCGATGTCAGCTGTCACGGCAGACGACAAGCGCTGGGTCACGGTCTGCCAGTGACGCTCCATGAACACATAGGCAACGACCGATTGCAGCAGCACAACCGGCGTGATGACGATCACCAGTGCCCGCGCATAAAGGCCCTTGGGCATGTACTGGCCCAGCAGGCGAAAGGGGCCATCGCCCAGTTTCAGCACGCGCCGGGTTGCCTTCCGCAGCCGGGAGAATGGCCCGGCCAGCCGACGGGCCAGCCAGTCGGTGGCCTTCAGCAGCCCCTGCCAGGCCAGCCGGAGCCAAGCCGCCAGCCGCGCCAATGCGGGGCGTATGCTCTTGCCCTTTGCGGCGCTGTCCACCACGCTCAACCCCTGTCGACCAGCAGGCGATAACCGACGCCCCGCACGGTCTGAAGGAATTGTGGTTCCGCCGGATCAACCTCGATCTTGCGGCGCAGGCGGTTGATCTGCACATCGATGGTGCGGTCGTTCAGCGCATTGCCCTGCCCCGCCAGCACATCGCGTGGCACGTGCTCGCCAGGCGTGCCGGCCAAGGCAGTCAGAATTTCGCGCTCACGCTCGGTCAGCCGCACCAACTCCTCGCCGCGCCTGAGTTCGCCACGCTCCAGCCGGTAGAGGAAGGGGCCGAAGCGCACAGCTTCCGGGCGCGCCGCTTCCTCGGGCACAACCGGCGCGACACGCTTGATGATGTTGCCCAGCCGCAGGATCAATTCGCGCGGCTCGAAGGGCTTGGCGAGATAGTCGTCCACGCCAAGCTCAAGTCCCGAAATGCGATCAGAAGCACCGGTGCGCGCCGTCAGCATCAGGATCGGCACGGCAGATGTCTTGCGCAGGCGGCCGGCGAAATCGAAGCCGTTTTCGCCCGGCATCATCACGTCGAGCACGATTGCATCAAACACCAGTGTCTGAAGGCGGGCATCGGCTTCGGCAGCATTGGCGGCTGTGGTGACGCGGTAGCCGTGATCGCCGAGGAAACGCGCCAGCAACTCGCGCAGACGCCGGTCATCATCGACCACAAGCACATGTGGCGCCTCGTCAGCCAGAGGCTTGCGGGGAAAAGGCAGGCCGGGCGTGCCGGAAGACACCATGTTCACACCCTCCGATTTTCCAGAATTGGCAAAACTCAAACGCGCCGATGGATCAATGCCTCCACCGTCGCGCGATCAGATGGTTCGATCAAGCCCATAAGGTAGCGCGCGACCGTGGCACGCTCCAGCGCGCTGGCGCTGCCCAAAGCCCGGTCGATCCGCTCTCCCTGCAGGTTAACGAGCCTGCCAGCCAGATCGTGGCCGGTCTCGGTCGTGAACAGCAGGCGCTGCCGCCTGTCCTCCTGCCCTTCCTGCACGCGCACGAAGCCTGTCTCGACCAGCTCCTTCAGCACCCGGTTGAGGCTTTGCTTGGTGATTTTCAGGATATCCAGCAATTCGGCAATCGTGAGGCCGGGCTGGCGCTCGACGAAATGCAGCACGCGGTGATGCGCCCGGCCAAACCCGTAATCGGCCAGGATCCGGTCCGGATCGCTGACGAAATCACGATAGGCAAAAAAGAACAGTTCGATCAGATCGTAGGGCGCAGGCTGGCCGGGACGCACATCTGCGGCGCCACTTGCGCCCATGTCTGCCGCAGAACCGGGAGCTGGATTGGAAGGCAATGTCACCGGCACAGGGAACCTTTGCTTGGCATGCATGCAGATAATACGTCAGCCTTATTGACATATCTCAGACGCAAGATTACCGGTCAAGGCCAATTGACGATCTTTTGTTGCGCGAAACAGGCATTTCGACGCCTCTCATCCTGCACTTGAGATCAGTCGCAATTTGTGGCGAAGAGCAGTGCCATTCTGGTGGAGGACGTGACGATGTCGGCAGTGTCATTCGACAAACGCGAAGGCTTTATCTGGTTCGACGGCAAGATCGTCGACTGGCAGGACGCCAAGATCCATGTGCTGACCCATGGTCTGCATTACGGCTCCTGCGTCTTTGAAGGCGAGCGCGCCTATGACGGCGTCATCTTCAAGTCGGAAGCGCATTCTGTGCGCCTGCACAAATCCGCCGAGCTGATGGATTTCGAGATTCCCTACAGCATCGAGACGCTGAATGCGGCCAAGGCTGAGGTCGTGGCGCTGAACGGTGGCGGCGACCAGTATGTGCGCGCTGTCGCCTGGCGCGGCTCCGAGATGATGGCGGTTTCGGCCCAGAACAACACGATCCATGTCGCCGTGGCCACCTGGAGCTGGCCCTCCATGTTCGACATGGAAACCAAGATGAAGGGCATCAAGCTCGACATCGCCGATTATCGTCGGCCTGATCCGGCTTGCGCACCTGTCCATGCCAAGGCCGCCGGGCTTTACATGATCTGCACCATTTCCAAGCACAGGGCCGAGAAGAAGGGCTGTGCCGACGCGATGATGCTGGACTGGCAGGGCCGCGTGGCCGAATGCACCGGCGCCAACATCTTCTTCACCAAGGATGGCGCGATCCATACGCCGATTGCCGATTGCTTCCTCAACGGCCTCACACGCCAGACCGTGATGAAAATCGCGCAAGAGCAGGGAATGGAGGTCATCGAGCGGCGCATCATGCCGGACGAGCTGGCGAGCTTCAACGAGTGCTTCATCGTGGGCTCAGCCGCCGAGGTGACGCCGGTGGCCGAAATCGGCCCCTACACGTTCAAGCCCGGCAACATCTCGCGCACGCTGGTTCAGGCCTATGCAGATGCGGTGCGGCCAAAGAATCAGGCCGCCTGAAGCACCGACGCCATCGTGTTGTCGTTCAAACTGGCGCATCATCTCCGGAGCACTCAATCGGAGATGTACGCCATGGATGAACGGATTCGCGCTTTGGCGCATGAGTTGCTGGACAGCGGCGTCGAGCATCTTGATGCCCGTGAGCGACGCGCGATCGAGCACATTGCCAAGCGCCGTCACATCACGATGGATGCCAACCGCGCCTATGATGAAAAGATGAAATATGGTGGCAGGCTGGCCGACAAGGTGGCGCTCTGGGGCGGCTCCTGGACCTTTGTCATAGGCTTCGCCATCGTGCTGGTGATCTGGGCGCTCTTAAACGTGCTCATCTTGTCAGACAGGCTTCGTTTCGATCCCTATCCGTTCATCTTTCTGAACCTGATCCTCTCGATGCTCGCTGCCATTCAGGCGCCGATCATCATGATGAGCCAGAACCGGCAATCGGAAAAAGATCGGCTGCAGGCCGCGCAGGATTACGAGATCAATCTCAAAGCCGAGCTAGAAGTGATGACGCTGCACGACAAGATGGACAAGCTTATGAAGGCGCAAGGGCTAACGTGAGAGCCACCGCGCGGCTGCCGCATCATCGGCATCCTTCGCCTCGACCCAGCCTCCCATGGTACCATCCACCAGATGCTCGCGCTTCCAGAAGGGGGCGCGGGTCTTGAGATAGTCCATCAGGAAATCGGCAGCCTCGAAAGCGGCGCGACGATGGGCGGAGGCTGCGATCACCAGCACGATGTCCTCGCCCGGCTTGACCAGCCCATGGCGATGGATGGCGACAAGTCCCATCAGCGGCCAGCGCGCTTCAGCTTGAACCGCCACGCGCGTGATCTCGGCTTCGGCCATGCCGGGATAATGCTCCAGCTCCAGCGCTGCCAATGTGCCACCCTCATTGCGGCAGAGGCCGGTGAAGGAGACGACCGCGCCAATGTCGGTGCGGCCTGCACAAA
>JAYWHQ010000030.1:0-5932 GCA_043777655.1 Allobosea sp.
ATTGGCAACGCCAATGCGCAGAAAGAATATTACCTCACAGATGCCGTGGCCGTTGGCCGGTCGCAAGGTCTGTCAGCGATGGCCGTCACAGCGCCTGAAAGCGAAGTGCAAGGTGTGAACGATCGCGTGCAACTCTCTGCTGCAGAAGCTGTTTTCCAATCGCGCAAGCGTCAGGCCGCCATGGTGGCGGGGGTGACCTTGCAGGCCCCTGACACGGTCTATTTCAGCCATGACACGCAGCTGGGCCGCGATGTCGTGGTCGAGCCCAATGTCGTTTTCGGTGTTGGTGTGACGGTCGATGAGGGCGCGATCATTCATGCATTCTCGCACCTGGAATCCGCTCATGTCGGTCCCATGGCAACGGTCGGTCCGTTTGCAAGGCTTCGTCCCGGTGCCGAACTGGCCGAGAAGGCCAAGGTTGGCAATTTCGTGGAGATCAAGGCGGCTAAGATTGGCAAAGGTGCAAAAGTCAGCCACCTCACCTATATCGGTGATGCCGAGATTGGCGCCGAGGCCAACATTGGTGCAGGCACCATCACCTGCAACTACGACGGCTATTTCAAGTACAAGACGATTGTTGGCGAAGGCGCTTTCGTCGGCTCGAACTCTTCGCTCGTCGCGCCTGTTCGCATCGGCGCGGGTGCTTATGTCGGCTCAGGTTCGGTGGTGACCAAGGATGTGGCGCCAGGTGCACTGGCCGTCGCGCGTGGCCGTCAGATCGAGAAGGCAGGTTGGGGCGCTCATTTCAATGCGACTTCGGCTGCCAGAAAAGCGGCAGACAAGAAGTGAAGCACAGGCATCGTAATACCGTATAAGACTTCATGAACCATCTGGCAAAACCGCATGTTCACACTCGGTCATTCAATGTGATTGGGCAAAGGTCAGCCAAGATGGTTAGCCGTCACGCAAATGAACGGCTTGGGGCACGCAAGTGCTGAGCCGTGATTCTGCAATTGCGCGGTTCTGATTGGAATGCAGGTTGGGACGAACCTGACAAAAAGGGATAGATTGGCATGTGCGGCATTGTTGGCATTCTCGGCAAGACACCCGTGGCGGAACAGGTCCTCGAGGCGTTGCGGCGGCTTGAGTATCGTGGCTACGATTCAGCCGGCGTTGCCACGCTGGAAGCCGGGTTGCTCACGCGCCGCCGCGCCGAGGGCAAACTCAAGAATCTCGAGGTCACGCTCTCGAAAGAGCCGCTTGATGGCCTGATCGGCATTGGTCATACGCGCTGGGCCACCCATGGTCGCCCGACCACGAGCAACGCCCATCCCCATGCCACTGAAAAGCTGGCTGTTGTCCACAATGGCATCATCGAGAACTTCCGCGAATTGCGCACGGTTCTGCAGGCGCGCGGTCATGTCTTTGAGTCCGAGACTGATACAGAGGTCGTCGCGCATCTGGTAACCTCGGAAATGAACCGTGGTCTGTCTCCGATTGATGCCGTGCGCCAGACGCTGCCAAAGCTGCGCGGCGCTTTTGCACTCGCCTTCCTGTTCAATGGCGAGGAAGACCTGCTGATCGGCGCCCGCCAAGGCTCTCCGCTTGCCGTCGGTGTTGGCGATGGCGAGATGTATCTCGGCTCGGACGCGCTGGCGCTCGCCCCCTTCACCAACATGATTGCCTATATGGAAGAGGGCGACTGGGTCGTGCTCAACCGCGCAGGCGCCACCTTCTATGATCGCGACAACCGTCAGGTCCAGCGTCGCGCCCAGCGCGTGGCGGCAGGCTCCATGCTCGTCGACAAGGGCAACCACCGCCACTACATGCTCAAGGAAATCTACGAGCAGCCGGAAGTGGTTGGCCGCACCCTGACCAATTATCTCGACATGGTGGCGGGCAAGGTCAGCCTGCCATTCAAGGCCCCGTTTGACTGGAACGCGCTGCCGCGTCTGTCGATGTCGGCTTGTGGCACGGCTTATTATGCCGGCCTGACCGCCAAATACTGGTTCGAGCGCTTTGCTCGTATCCCGGTCGAGATCGATGTCGCCTCCGAGTTCCGCTATCGCGAAGCGCCGTTGACGGAAGGTGGCCTCGCGCTCTTCGTGTCCCAGTCCGGCGAGACGGCCGATACGCTGGCCGGCCTGCGCTATGCCAAGCAGGAAAAGCAGCACGTTCTAGCCGTCGTGAACGTGCCGACCTCGACCATCGCGCGCGAAAGCCATGCCGTCGCCCCGACAATGGCAGGCCCCGAGATCGGCGTGGCCTCAACCAAGGCTTTCACCTGCCAGCTGACCGCGCTGGCGTGCCTTGCACTGGCTGCCGGCCGTGCGCGCGGCCACATCACAGCGGGCGAGGAAGCCCATCACGTCCAGAGCCTGATCGCTCTGCCCGGCCTGATGGCGCAGGCCATGCAGCAGGAGGCCGAGATCGAGAAGCTGGCACGTGAGCTCAGCAAAGCACGCGATGTGCTTTATCTTGGACGTGGCACCAGCTTCCCCCTGGCGCTGGAAGGCGCGTTGAAGCTCAAGGAAATCAGCTACATCCATGCAGAAGGTTATGCAGCAGGCGAGCTGAAGCATGGCCCGATTGCATTGATCGACGAAGACATGCCAGTCATTGTTGTCGCACCCCATGACCATCTGTTCGAGAAGACCGCGTCGAACATGCAGGAAGTCGCAGCCCGTGGTGGTCGCATCATCCTCATCACCGACAAGAAGGGCGCTGCCGAATGCGGCATCACGCCAGAATTCACGATCATCATGCCGGACATGGACCCGGTTTTTGTACCGATCGTTTATGCCGTTCCGATCCAGATGATCGCCTATCATACCGCCGTTTTCATGGGCAAGGACGTGGATCAGCCGCGCAATCTGGCAAAGTCCGTCACGGTGGAGTGAGGCTTTGCCTGCTTTCCTTGCAGGCGTGGCCTAGCCATCGGTGCTGAACGCGCTTACGTGTCGGGCCTCTGCATCAGAGACCCCAGAATGTCATTTTCCCGACGACCAGATCCGCAGGCTGCCTTCAGTGCCTTGACAGCAAAGGCCAGTGCGGGCGCGCGGTTGCGCCGCTATTTCCTGACTGGGCTGGTCCTTGCGGGCCCGCTTGCCATCACGGCGTCCGTCACATGGTGGTTCATCAATCTGGTTGACGGTTGGATAAAGCCGTTCATTCCGAACCTTTATCTGCCGGAGACGTATCTGCCTTTCTCCATTCCGGGCTTCGGCCTGATTGTCGCGCTGACCGGCCTGACGCTGATCGGCTTTCTCACAGCGAACCTCGTCGGGCGCACTCTGTTCGAGGCAGGCGAGGGCGTTCTTGACCGCATGCCCGTTGTGCGCGGGCTTTATCGGGGCATGAAGCAGATTTTCGAGACGGTGTTCTCGCAAAGTGGCACATCGTTCCGGAAAGTCGGGCTGGTGGAGTTCCCAGCCAAGGGCATGTGGTCAATCGTTTTCATCTCGAAGGATGCCGGGCCAGAGATCGCGGGGTTTTTACCAGATCCCGACGAGCAGATCGGCGTCTTTCTGCCTTGCACGCCCAACCCGACGACGGGATTTTTCTTCTACTTGCCGCGCCGCGATGTGCGCGAACTGTCGATCTCGGTTGAAGACGGCGCGAAGCTCGTGATGTCGGCAGGCCTGATCCAGCCAGGCGATACGCCCAAAGCCAACGGCTAGCAGCTTGCGTCAACCGGCCCTCAGCAGCCGGATCGCGGCATCGCGCTCGAACAGATAGAGCAACACCCGAAGCGCCTCGCCACGCTGTGAGACCAGTTCAGGATCGCGCTCGACCATCAGCCGTGCGTCGTCGCGGGCAGCGGCCAGCAATTCGCCATCGGTTTCCGGCCGTGCAATGCGCCAGTCGGGAGAGCCTGACTGCCGTGTGCCCAGCATTTCGCCTTCACCGCGCAGGCGCAGGTCTTCTTCCGCAATGCGGAAGCCATCCTCGCTCTCGCGCATGATCGAGAGGCGCGCTTCGGCCACTGGGCCAAGCGGCGCCTTGTAAAGCAGCAGGCAGGTGGAGGCACCCGCGCCGCGCCCGATGCGCCCGCGCAGCTGGTGCAACTGCGACAGGCCGAAGCGCTCGGCATGCTCGATCACCATCACGGTCGCTTCCGGCACATCAACGCCGACCTCGATCACCGTCGTGGAAACGAGGATCTGCGTTTCGCCGACGGCAAACCGGCGCATGGCCTCGTCCTTCTCGCGTCCCGGCATCTGGCCGTGCAGCAGGCCAACGCTCATGCCGAAAAGCTGCTGCAATGCCTCGAACCGTTCCTGCGCCGCGGCAACGTCGATGAACTCGGATTCCTGCACCAGCGGACAGACCCAATAGACACGCGCGCCGCTTGCCACCGCACGGCGCACGCCATCGACCACATCGCCATAGCGTTCGAGTGGAAGCGCGCGGGTGGAAATGGGCAGGCGTCCGGCAGGTTTTTCTGCAAGCACGGACACATCCATGTCGCCAAACCAGGTCAGCGCCAGCGTGCGCGGGATGGGGGTGGCCGTCATCACCAGAATGTCGACGGCCTCGCCCTTGGAGCCAAGCAACAGGCGCTGATGCACGCCAAAACGATGCTGCTCATCAACCACCGCCAGCGCCAGATCGGCAAAGGCCACGCCGGACTGGAAGAGAGCATGCGTGCCAATCGCCATGGCGATGCGCCCGGATGCCAGTCCATCAAGCACGCGCGCCCGTTCGGCACCCTTCTCGCGACCTGTCAGGAGCGCAAGCGCAAGCCCGGCAGCAGCCGCAATCGGCTGGAGCCGGGCTGCATGCTGGCGGGCGAGGATTTCGGTCGGCGCCATCAGTGCTGATTGTCGCCCCGTCTCAGCGGCTGCGGCCATGGCCAGCAGCGCCACCACCGTCTTGCCGGAACCAACATCGCCTTGCAGCAGACGCAACATGCGCTCAGGCCTGGCCATATCATCGCGAATGTCGGCGACTGCCTTGGCCTGGCCGTCTGTCAGCTTGAATGGCAAGGCACTTTCGATCTGCCGCACCAGCACACCATCGCCGCGCGTGCTGCGGCCGCTACGGGTCTTCTGCTGTCGCCGCACAAGCGCAAGGGCCAGCTGGCTCGCCAGCAACTCGTCATAGGCCAGACGCCGCCGCTCTGGCGTGTCGAGCTGGATTGAGGCGACATCCGGCGGCGCATGCATTGCGGCCATGGCCGAGCGGAAATCGGGCGAGTCGTTCTTGGCCAGCCAGCCCGCATCCTGCCATTCCGGCATCTCGGGGCAGCGGGCCAAGGCGCTTGCCGCCATCTTGGCGAGGAAGCGCGTGTTCAGCCCTTCGGTCTGGCCATAAACGGCTTCGATTGAAGGCGCTGCAGCAAAGGCCTTGGCATCCATGATGCGGTCCGGATGCACCATCTGGCGGCGGCCATCCCACATTTCCAGCTTGCCGGAGACATAGCGGATTTCGCCGATAGGCAGCGTTTGCTGCATGCGGCGCTGATCGCCGTGAAAAAAGACCAGCGTAACATCGCCGCTCTCATCCTCGACCACAACCCGATAAGGCGCGCGCGCAATGCCGGGCGGTGCCGGGCGATGCGAGGTCACGCGCCCGGCAAAGGTCGCGGTCTCGCCATAGGGCGCGTCCGCAATCGTGCCAGACGGCCTGCGATCAACGGCGCCTTGCGGCAGATGAAACAGCAGATCGATGACGCGCGCCGGTGTGTCGTCACGCCCCACCAGACGGTCCAGCAATGGCGCGAGCTTGGGGCCAATGCCGGGCAGGGCGGTGACGGGCGCAAACAGCGGATCGAGCAGACGCGGGCGCATCGCTCAGCGCTCCCGCCAGCCGGCAAGGGCCATGCGCGTGACGCAACCATGCCGCAGGCAGATTTCCACCTGAACAGACCTTTCGCCGCTGACTTGCTCGCTCATGCCAGCTATATAACCGCCACCCGGCTCGACTGCGACCGGCTTTTGGCGTTTTTGAACAGCGAGCTTTGTCCCATGTCCGGCACCACCGTTTCCAG
>JAYWHQ010000031.1:0-5909 GCA_043777655.1 Allobosea sp.
ATCACCGCAACCGACTTCACCTTCGCCGGATCAAGCGGCAGGATGGCATCTCGGTTTTCCAGCAGAATGATCGATTCCCGCGCCACACGCCGCGCCGCCTCAAGCGCCTGATCGCTGCGCAACAGTGGACTGACTGAGACAGGATCAATGTCCTTCGCCTCGAACAGCCCGGCATGAAACTTGACGCGCAACACGCGCCGCACCGCCAGATCAAGCTGAGCCATAGGCACCCGGCCCGCACGCACCTCGTTGGCGAGGTGCTTGTCATAGACAAAGCTCATCATGTCGATGTCGACGCCGGCCTTCAGGGCCTTGCGCGCAGCCTCCGGTTCATCACGCGCAATGCCATGGTCCATCAGCTCGATAATCGAACCAAAATCGGAAACGACAAAGCCGCGAAAGCCCCATTTCGTCCGCAGCAGATCCGTCAGCATGGCGCGATCAGCCGTGGCTGGCGCGCCATTCAACGCGTTGAAGGCGGCCATGACCGACATGGCGCCCGCATTCAACGAAGCCTTGAACGGCGGCAGGTGCAGATCATGCAGCTGCTCGGGCGCCATCCAGGCGCTGTTATAGTCACGCCCCGCCTCGCCCGCGCCATAGCCCGCAAAATGCTTCACCGTGGCAGCGACACCACCGGCCTGATATCCCCGCGTGCGTGCCGCAGCCATCACGCTGGCGAGATGGACATCCTCGCCTGCCCCCTCCAGCACCCTGCCCCAGCGCGGATCGCGCGACATGTCGACCATGGGCGCAAAGGTCCAGTTGACGCCAAGTGCCCGCGCCTCGCGCCCGGTCCAGCGCGCAGCTTCTTCCACCAGCGCGGGATTGAACGTCGCCGCCTGGCCCAGCGGCAGCGGAAAGTAAGTCGAGACGCCGTGGACCGCATCCAGCCCGATCAGCAGCGGAATCTTGAGGCGGCTCTCGCGCACCGCCTTCTGCACCGCCAGCATCTCGGACGGCTCGATATAGTTCATCACATTGCCGACACGGCCCGACCGGATTTCGGCCAGATCAAACCCCTCGCGCCGCCCATAGAGATGCAGCTGGCCGACCTTCTCCGCCAGCGTCATCTTGGCCAGCAAAACATCAATCCGCCGCTCGATGCGCGCGCTTTCCGCAGGTGGGCGCCAGCCGATGGCAGGCGAAAGCTGAGCCGCAACAGGCAGGGTGGACGCGGCGCAAAGACAGAAGGCAGCGAAAAGCCGCAGGAACATGCTGGGAATCCGTGATGGGGAAGGAGGCTGGGCCTTTCCTACAGGATTAGCCGAGCGCGCTCAATGATTGGGAGATTGAACCAGCAAGGCATGAAATCTATCGTTGTCCAGTGCTGGACGCATCGACTGCGGCAGCGTAGCTTCAATCTGGATGCGTTTGTCTTGTAGGCACGGAACCAGTTCAATTGGCTCAAAAAGTCCCTCCTGTTGTCGCCTGCAGGGCGTTGATTGCTGGAGCATTCTTTCTTGGTGCCTTCTCGCTCGCAGGCACAGCCACCGCCGCGCCAAAGGCATCGGGCTGCTTCGCGCGCACCTATGACGCTGCACATATGCGCGACAATCGCAGCCAGCATGTTCAGCGGCTCTGGCTGCGTCTCGATCACGCGGAATCAGAGCCCGGCAAGGCCAGTTTTGGCATGCAAGTCTGGGTGAGAGGCAAACCACAGATCTGGCGGGCGGGCGGGCAGTGCGAGCGAGCCGGCGAGAGCTGGATTTGCGAGCCCGACACAGATGGAGCCTCCAGGCTCCTGCTTCAGCTCCGCGAGGGAAAGCTTCATGTCGCAAATCCAGGCAAGCTGAAGATCCAGGATGACCGGACAGGCCCTGATCTCAACGACATGAACGTGGGTGGCCGGGCTGACGCTGCTTTCGTCCTTCGGCCAGCCCGGACCAGCATTTGCAAGGACGCAAGCCCATGACCGCCCGCTTGAAGATGCGCATTGGTCTGTTGTGCCTGACATCTTTGGGGGCATTCCCGGTGCAGGCCGAAGACAAGGTTGTTTCGCGCTATTCAACCGCCGGCCAAAAACTTCCGCAATGCGCGCTGGCAAAGCCGCCCGTCGAAGGCATGTCTTGTACAGGTCTGGCAGGCTGGACCTTGAACATCGGCTATCCAGCATTCGGCGCAACAATTAACTTCAGCCAAGGCAAGGCTCTGTCTGTCCATCATTCGCCACGAGATGGCAAACAGGTTGACGTCGACGATCTTGCTGGCAAGACGACAACGATTGAATGGCGCGGCATGATGCGCGGTGCCACATTCGAACCTCATGCAGCGATCATTCGCGTGCTGGTGCAAGATGCAGCCCAAAGGCAGGGCATGATCGAACAAGGCGCGCGTTTGCCTGCTGCGAAACACGCCCAGATTCTGATCGTCACACGCCTCGGGGGCGAAGGATCATGTCAGATCGCCTATGTCGATGCGCAGGCCAACGCGAAGCCAAACGAGATGGCACGTCGCGCTGCTGATGCACTTGGTCGCTCGACCACCTGCCCCGTTTCCAGCGTGGAGATTGTGGGCGCGAAAACACCCATCCTTGCCAGCTACATGAAGTGAAGTCACCGCCTCACTTGTAAAACGTCGACACCGTTTCCCACGCCACTTCCTGCAGATGCTGCGCCACATCGGGTGCCAGCCCGGCGGTGTATGCCAGCCCGACCGGCGATTTCTGGAACACAGCGGCATAAACCGTGGCCGCCCCCAGATAGGTGCCTGCCAGCGTCGGGTGGCGCTTGTCGGCGATGTAAAGATTGATGTCCGGCCGCTTGGCAGTCGACCGCGCAAAGGCCGGGCCAGCCGGCACCACGAAGGCGCCATTGTCATTGGCCGCCTTCACATAGGCCTCGGCCAGTTGCCCCGTCATCTCCGGCTTGTCGGCATAGGCCCAGGAGATGAAGAAGACAGGCTGCGCGCCGTTCTTCCGCGCGATCTCGCTGTAGGACTTCGCATTCTCGGTGAAAACCGTGCCCAGCTGCGGATGAATCGGGCATTGCGAGCAATCCATCATCATCACCAGCTCGAACAGTTTGTTGGGCCGGTTGAAACGCACCTCGTTGTCGCCAACGAAGGAATAGCTGCCAATGGCATTGGGCCGGAACAGCGCATCCATGTCATGCCAGCCAAAGCCGGAGCCGCTGATGGTGACAGAGGACTGGCGAAGTGCATAACCCGGCTCAGCTGCGCGCAGCAGGGCCGCGAGATGCCCGTGCATCGAGTTGTTGTAATAGAAAAAGCTGTTGCCCACCCACATCATCGAGGCGGGACGCTCGACGCCGGATGTGGCCAGTTTTGGCTTGGTCTGGGCGGAGGCGCTGGATGCAACAACGCTGCAAGCCAAGATCATCGCTGCGCCCGCCAGAAACGTCTTCGTCCAATCAAAACGTGCCATGGCGATTGTCCCCTGTTGCGGCGCTCATGCGGGCCGTTGAGAGGATTGTGCATGGGGATGGGATGGAGGCAAGCGTTGAAAGACTTAAGCCGCCTGCACGCGCCGCGCGAGCGAGGTCAGTTCACTGCCCAATTGCTGACGTGCCAGTGCCAACTCATAAGCTGACTGAAGGTTGAGCCAGAATTGCGGATTCATGCCAAACCAGTGGCCGAGCCGGAGTGCGGTATCACCGGTTATTGCCCGTTTGCCATTGATGATTTGCGACAAACGGTTGGCCGGCACCTTGATAAGACGTGCCAGTTCAGTCCGCGTGACGTTAAGCTCAGCGAGTTCATCTGCAAGGATTTCACCGGGATGGATTGGGCGGTTCATGAGTAGCTCCTATTCATCATGATAGTCGACAATCTCAACTTCAGTTGGCCCCGAGGAATCGACATTCCAGATAAAACAAACACGCCATTTGCTATTGATGCGAATGCTCCACTGGCCTTTGCGCTTGCCGCGCAACGCCTCAATCCGGTTGCTTGGCAAGGCCCGCAAGTCGCTCACTGAGGTTGCTGCATCCAAAATCAGCAACCGCTTGTGGGCTTGATCCGCGAACGACCGAAAAGCCGGCACATCGACCCCGCTGGCAAATGCTTCCGTCTTCTTTTCCGCAAACCCTTGGATCATGCTTCAGTCTACTAAAAATCCGCTTGACGTCAATCATACATGTTTGATTGTCAAAAAACCCGCAATGACCGCATCCTTTGCGAAAGGATCGGGTCTTTGCGGGTGTCAGATCAGGATTGGCGTTCATCATCGCGCTCATGACTCATCCATTCAAACGAACCCCATCTCAGCATGCGCACACGCTCGCGCCGACGACGGATCGTCTGCGGCTTGCGTGAAAGCATCTGAGTTAAGGTCAGCAGAAGGCTGATGAGCCCGAACGCGAAGGAAAACCAATTCCGCAGGTCGTTGGTCATGCGGAAAATGTTCCGTTCAAGGCATAAAAAAACCCACCGAAATCGGTGAGTTTTTGAAAACCACGACTTCCGTCACAGTGTCTATTTCACGCGCTATTTTCTCGTGATGGACAATGACCCAAAAAGCTTCAAATCGATCACAAATTGTAACCGCCGCCCCTCACCTTCTGAACTTCTTATACGCAATCCGCTTCGGAATCGTCGAATCGATCCCAAGCCGGCGCTTCTTGTCTTCCTCGTAATCGTAGAAATTGCCCTCGAACCATTCGACATGGCTGTCGCCTTCGAAAGCGAGGATGTGGGTCGCGATGCGGTCGAGGAACCAGCGATCGTGGCTGATGATGACGGCGCAGCCGGCGTAATCCTCCAGCGCCTCTTCCAGCGCGCGCAGCGTGTCGACATCGAGATCGTTGGTGGGCTCATCGAGCAGCAGGACGTTGGCGCCGGATTTCAGCATCTTGGCCAGATGCACGCGGTTGCGCTCGCCGCCCGAAAGCTGGCCCACCTTCTTCTGCTGGTCGCCGCCCTTGAAGTTGAAGGCGGAGCAATAAGCGCGGCTGTTGATCTCTTTCTTGCCGAGATAAATCACGTCATTGCCGCCCGAGATTTCCTCCCAGACGCTGGCTGAACCATTCAGCGAGTCGCGGCTCTGGTCGACATAGCCGAGCTGCACGCTTTCGCCGATGGCGATGGTGCCGGAGTCCGGCTTCTCGCTTTCGGTGATCATGCGGAACAGCGTCGTCTTGCCGGCTCCGTTGGGGCCGATCACGCCGACAATGCCGCCCGGCGGCAGCTTGAAGGACAGGTCGTCGATCAGCAGCTTGTCGCCGAAGCCTTTCGACAGATGTTCGAAATCAACGACATTGTTGCCCAGCCGCTCGGCAACCGGAATGACGATCTGCGCGGTGTCCGGCCCCTTCTGCGAGGCCTTCTGCACAAGCTCGTCATAACGCTGGATGCGGGCCTTGCTCTTGGCCTGGCGGGCCTTGGGGCTGGAGGCCACCCAATCCTGCTCTCGGGCCAGCGTCTTCTGGCGGGCGACATCTTCGCGGCCTTCCTGCGAGAGGCGTTTCTGCTTCTGCACCGACCAGGCGGAATAGTTGCCCTCGTAAGGGATGCCCTGCCCGCGATCGAGTTCGAGAATCCAGCTCGTCACATTGTCAAGGAAGTAGCGATCATGGGTCACGATCAGGATCGCACCGGGATAGCTGCGCAGGTGCCCTTCCAGCCAGGCCGTCGTCTCGGCATCAAGATGGTTGGTCGGCTCGTCGAGCAGCAGCAGCTCCGGCTGTTCCAGCAGCAGCTTGCAGAGCGCCACACGCCGCTTTTCGCCACCTGACAGCTTGTCGACAGACCAGTCATCGGGCGGGCAGCGCAGCGCATCCATCGCCTGATCGACCTTGGAATCGAGATCCCAGAGGCCCTTGGCCTCGATCTCGTCTTGCAGCCTGGTCATTTCATCGGCGGTCTCGTCCGAATAGTTCATCGCCAGATCATTGTAGCGATCGAGAATGGCCTGCTGGGCTGCCACGCCTTCCATCACGTTCTGGCGCACG
>JAYWHQ010000032.1:0-1775 GCA_043777655.1 Allobosea sp.
ATCTTCTTCGGGTCCCCGGCGCTTCGAGTGCGTGAGGAAACGATGTCAGATTCACATCCAAAGTGGTGTCACAATCACCGCCCGCGCGATCAAAGCGCCGTGATGAGCGCGTGAATCAGCCTTGGATTGTGACAGTCAGAATTTGCCATCATAGGCGCGCTTGCCGATGCGGCAGGCCAGAACCGTGAAGCCCTGGCGGGTCAGCGCAGCTGCTGCCTCGTGCGCCAGCGTCTGTGCATCGTCGATCCAGACGCCATGCCCGCCCATCGCCCTGGCGACAGCTGGGAAATCCGTTGCGCCGAAATCGACGGCTGAATTCGGCCGCTGGGACCCGCGCTGCTTGATCTCGATCAGCGAGAGGCTTTCATCGACAAGCACGCAGATGATGACAGGCAGGCCAAGGTCCCGTGCTGTCGCAAGTTCGCCCAGCCCCATCTCGAGGCCCGCATCGCCAACAAAGGCCAGCGCCGGGCGCGCAGGATCAGCCAGCGCATGGCCCATGGCCAGCGGCACGGCGCAACCCATCGTGCAGAGCGCCGAAGATTGCAGCATGCCGCGCGGGGCCTCGCAAGCCCAGATCTGGCTGGCGAGGATGCGATGGGCGCCACTGTCAGCTGTCGCCACGGTGCCCGCTGGCATCGCCTTGCGCAAAGTGGTGAAGACAACGCCCGGCCCCCAGAGAGGTTCAGGTGTGAAGGCTGCCTGCAAAAGCTGCTTTGCCCTTGCAGGCAGCTGGCTGGGCCAGGGGTTGCCCGCTGGCTTCAACCCATCGCTGAGCACGGCCAGGCTCGCTGAAACATCGCCGACGAACAGATGCGTCTGGCCATGCATGCCATGCGGCATGGCCTCAGCCACGAGATCGATCACCGCCTTGTCAGTTCCCCAGGGGTGGCGCCAGCCGATGCGCATCTCGATCGGGTCATAGCCCGCGAGCAGGATCAGATCAGCTTCCGCGATCAGCGGCATGAGCAGCTTGTCGGCCTTGGGCGAAAGACCGGCCGCGCCCAGTGACAAGGCATGATCTTCAGGGATCAGCCCCTTGCCCTTGTAGGTGGTGATAACCGGTGCACCGAGCTTTTCAGCCAGAGCCACAAGTTGTGTGCCTGCGCCATCATTGACCGCATCAAGGCCGGCGATGATGAGCGGCCTGGCAGCACGTGCGAGCAGCGCGCGTGCGGCCTCAAGCTCGGCGTCGGCAGCAGGCACCGCTTTGGCGCGCAGGGGCGAAACCAGCAATGGTCCGTCGGGTGCGAGACCTTCGGCCACTGTGATCGGCAGATCGATGTGCACCGGGCCCGGGCGCCCGGAAAGCGCGATGGCGAGCGCCTTGTCGACCACAAGATCGGCTGTCTCGCGCGTGGCGCGGAAACTTGCTTTCACAATCGGGCGCAGCATCGCCTGATGGTCGAATACCTGATGGGTGTAGCTTTCGGCCTCTGCCGCATCGACGCAGCCGGTGACGAAGATCAGAGGCACGCGATCCTGCATCGCATTGGCGACCACATTGACGGCATTGGCCACACCCGGCCCCAGCGTCGCGAAAAACAGTCCCGGCGCGCCTGTGGCATGCCAGACGCCTTCAGCCATGAAGCCGGCGGCATTCTCATGCTTGGTGAGGATGACCTCAATCCCCGCGGCACCCAAAGCCTCGACAAGCGCCAGCACTTCGCCACCGGGAATGCCAAAGGCATGACGGCAACCCGCCTTGGCAAGACGTTGGGCGATGCGGTCTGCGCCAGTGGTCATATCGTGAAAGCTCCGATGCCTTGTGTGGC
>JAYWHQ010000033.1:0-5888 GCA_043777655.1 Allobosea sp.
GCAAGGGCAATTCGATCAGGCCCAGCCCATCAGCTCGCGGCGGACATGGATGGCCAAGGCTTGCATGCCCTCATCTGAGTCATTGAGGCAGGGCAGGTAGGCGAATTTCTCGCCGCCATTCTCGATGAAGAATTCGCGGTTTTCGACGTCCAGCTCTTCCAGCGTCTCCAGACAGTCAGCCGAAAAGCCAGGCGCGACAATCGCCATGGATTTCACGCCGCGCTGGGCCAGCGCCTTCACCGTCACGTCCGTATAGGGCTTCAGCCATTCATCAGGCCCGAAGCGCGACTGGAAGGCCATGACAAAGCGCTCCTTTGACAGGCCCAGTTCTTCACCCAGAAGGCGCCAGGTCTTGGCGCAATGGCAATGATAGGGATCGCCCTTCTCGAGGTACTTCTGCAGAGAGCCATGGAAGGAACACAGGATCACCTCCGGCTCGAAATCGAGTTTGGCCAGCGAGTTGCGGATCGACGTGGCGAGCGCCGTGATATGGGCCGGATCATCGAAATAGGGTGGCGCGACGCGCACGGCTGGTTGCCAGCGCATCTTCATCAGGGCTTCGAATGCCTTGTCGCAGGCCGTCGCCGAGGTGGGCGCAGCATATTGCGGGTAAAGTGGAACCAGAAGGATGCGGTCGCAGCCTTGCGCAAGCAAAGCCTCCAGCCGCGATTTCACATCGGGAAAACCGTAGCGCATGGCCCAATCAAAGACGACCCGCTCCCCCATCGCAGGCTTCAGCAGCGCTTCCAGCTTCTCGGTCTGCGCACGTGTGATGGTCTTGAGCGGACCCTCGTTGCGCTCGTTGTTCCAGATCGAGGCGTAATCCTTGCCCTTCTTGCCGGGTCGGGTGTTGAGGATGATCAGGTTGAGGATCGGCCACCAGATCCAGCGCGACGTCTCGATGACGCGCCTGTCAGACAGGAACTCCTTGAGGTAGCGCCGCATCGACCAGAAATCAGTTGCCTCTGGCGTGCCGAGGTTCATCAGCAGCACGCCAATGCGCCCTGCCTTGACGGGGACATGGTCAGCCGGCAGGCGGGGCTGGCGTGAATCACTCTCAGTCGTCGCAGGGATGTTCATTGCTGTCTGGATCTCCGTTGGGCTCATGTAGACAGTTTCCGGCGAAGGTCCAGATACAGCGGGGTCGCACCGGGTTGCAGTCATCCAGACGTGAAAAAGGCCCGCCTCCCGACGGGCCTTCGTCAGCAGATATCAAAGGCCATATCAGGCGAAAACGCCAAGCTTTCCGTAGTGTTCGGCCAGCAGATAGTAGAAGGTCAGGCGTGACTTGGTCTTGTCCGACTTCATGTGCTCGCAGATCGCCTTGATCGATGCGTCCATGTCAGCAGAGCTGAGACCAAGCTTCTTCTTCAGGAAGTTCTCGCGCACCCGGTCAAGCTCGGTCGGGTCCGAGCAGGCAACATAGCGGGTGTCTGGCTTGCTCATGACGAGCGCATAGGACTTGGTCATTTTCGCGAAAGCAGCTTCGTTGAGCGGCTTCTTGGCGAATTTCTTCACGTCAGCAAGATGGTCCATCAAATGCCCCCTCATCAGGACTTGGCGTCTATTTTTTAGAAAACCTGTGGCGCATCCACAAAGTCTCACGCCAAGAGTAACCATGTTTTCAGCCGGGAGGCGAGCAGAAAAGTGCCAATTCACATTCTCGATGGTGTTACTTAAGGACAACGATCGGCGTGCCGATGTCAACCTTCTCGTAGAGATCGATGATGTCTTCGTTCAGCATCCGGAAGCATCCTGCAGACGCGGCGGTGCCAATGGATTCGGGGCGGTTGGTGCCATGGATGCCATATTCCAGCTCAGGACCAATGCCGATGGCGCGCGCACCCATTGGATTATTGGGCGCACCACCGGGAATGACAACTGCCGGTGCGGTCGGATCACGGCGCAGGGAAGGAGGCGCCATCCAGGCCGGCTCGACGTCCTTCTTGCCAACCTGCTTGGTGCCATACCAAAGGCTCTTCGGCTTGCCGACGGCAATCTTGTAGCGCGTGGCCTTGCCGTTTTCGCCAACCAGATACAGCCGCCGCTCGCTGGTGCGAATGACGATTGTTCCGGGCGCATATTGCTTGCTGACAAAAGGAACTGACTCGCGTGCGAGCGTTGGCGAGGCATCAACCATCATCATGGCGGCTGCTGCAATCAACAGACGTGAAAAGTTCTTTAGCATCATCAATCTCTTAGTTCGCCGCGTTTGATTGAGCTAAAGCAGGAAAATCTTGAAAAAATCAATCTGCTTGCTCCCGATCAAGCAAATTTGATCACAGATGATGCAGGGATGCCGCTACGGCGTGACAACCACAGCTGTTCCCAGCCGAACACGGGCATAGAGATCAACAATGTCATGATTGTGCATGCGGAAGCAGCCCCATGAGGCGGCGCGGCCGACCGAGCCCGGCACGTTGGTGCCATGAATCGCGTATTGACCGCCCGGCCCAAGACCGATGGCGCGGGCGCCCATCGGGTTGTTGGGCGCGCCACCGGCGATCAGATTGGGCAGTTCGGGCTTGGCGCGCTTGAGTGCGGCTGGTGGGCTCCATGCCGGGTGTACCTGCATTTCCTCGACGTATTTCACACCGCGCCATTGCTTGCCGGCCTGGCCTACGGCGACCTGATAGCGCAAGGCCTGTCCGGGCGCAGTGACGAGATAGAGCCGACGTTCAGCCGTTCGCACGATGACAGTGCCTGGCGCATAGCGATGATCGGCAAAGGGCACGATCTCGCGGGCTGAAGCAGCGCCTGGCATGCAGGCAAGCATGGCTGACAGGCCAGCACCCGAAATCAAAGACCAACGCATGTAAGGCACCCGTATCTGACGCAACTTCGCAGCAGGATCGGGCGGTCGCGTGAATCATCGCTGAATCACGGGGTGCGTGGCGCGCTCAATCCCGAAATGCGGTGAATCGGCTGTAAACGAAAAAGCCCGGCACAAAGGCCGGGCTTTTCTCGAGATATGGACGTTATGGCCTGCGCGGAAATGGCGCCGATGCCATCTCTATGCCCGCTTGTTCTGGCGGTTCTCGATCAGATCATCGACCACGGCCGGATCGGCCAGGGTCGAAGTGTCGCCCAGCGCGCCGAACTCATCCTCGGCGATCTTGCGCAGGATGCGGCGCATGATCTTGCCTGAGCGGGTTTTGGGTAGGCCTGGCGCGAACTGGATCAGGTCCGGCGTGGCAATCGGGCCGATTTCCTTGCGCACCCAGCTGACCAGTTCTTTACGCAGTTCGGGATCGGCGGTTTCGCCACCCATCAGGGTCACGTAGGCATAGATGCCCTGGCCCTTGATGTCGTGCGGATAGCCGACGACGGCGGCTTCCGAGACCTTCGGATGGGCCACCAGCGCACTTTCGACCTCTGCCGTGCCCATGCGGTGGCCGGAGACGTTGATGACGTCGTCCACCCGGCCGGTGATCCAGTAATACCCGTCCTTGTCGCGGCGGCAGCCATCGCCGGTGAAATAGGTGTTCGGGTAGGTCGAGAAATATGTGTCCATGAAGCGCGCATGATCGCCGTGGAGCGTGCGCATCTGGCCAGGCCAGGAATCGGTGAGCACAAGGTTGCCCTCGCAGGGTCCTGTCTGGATCTTGCCCTCTGCATCCACCACTTCCGGCTTGACACCAAAGAAGGGACGGGTGGCCGAGCCGGGCTTCAGGTTGGTCGCGCCGGGCAACGGCGAAATCAGGATGCCGCCGGTCTCCGTCTGCCACCAGGTGTCGACGATGGGGCAACGGCTGTCGCCGACCACCTTGTGATACCACTCCCAGGCTTCCGGGTTGATCGGTTCACCGACAGAGCCCAGAAGGCGCAGCGACTTGCGCTTGGTGCTTTTCACCGGTGCCTCGCCGGCGCCCATCAACGAGCGAATGGCAGTGGGCGCTGTGTAGAAGATGCTGACCTTGTGCTTGTCGATGACCTCCCAGAAGCGGGAAATCGACGGGTATGTCGGAATGCCTTCAAACATCAACGTGGTCGCGCCATTCGCGAGTGGCCCGTAGACGATGTAGCTGTGGCCAGTGACCCAACCCACATCGGCCGTGCACCAGTAAATATCGCCCTCCTGGTAGTCAAAGACATACTGGTGGGTCATGGAGGCATAGACAAGGTAGCCCGCAGTCGTGTGCAGCACACCTTTGGGGCGGCCGGTCGAGCCTGACGTGTAAAGAATGAACAGCGGGTCTTCCGCTTTCATTTCCACAGGCGGGCAATGCGCTGTAACCTTGGCAGCCTCTTCGTGATACCAGACGTCGCGCCCCGGATACATCGTGATGTCGGCGCCGGTATGCTTGACGACAATCACCTTCTTGATGCCACCCTTGACCTTGGGCTCGGCAACATCGACGTTCTTCTTCAGATGCACGCCCTTGCCGCCGCGCAGGCCCTCATCGGCCGTGATGACGATCTTCGAGTCGCAATCCTCGATGCGATTGGACAGGGAATCCGGCGAGAAACCGCCAAAGACGATGGAATGGACCGCGCCGATGCGCGCACAGGCCAGCATGGCATAGGCCGCTTCCGGGATCATCGGCAGGTAGATGGTGACAGCATCGCCCTTCTTGACGCCCTGTGCCTTGAGCACGTTGGCGAAGCGGCAGACCTCGTCATGCAGCTGCTGGTAGGTGATTTTTTTCGAGACAGACGGATCATCACCTTCCCAGATGATGGCGACCTGCTTGGCCCGCTTCGCCAGATGGCGATCAACACAATTGTACGAGACGTTGGTCGTGCCGTCCTCGAACCATTTGATCGAGACCTTGCCAGGCTTGTAGGAGGTGTTCTTCACCTTGGTGTAAGGCTTGAACCAGTCGATGCGCTTGCCGTGTTCACCCCAGAATGCGTCCGGATCCTTGATCGACGCTGCATACATGCGCTTGTACTTGGCATCGTTGATCAGCGCGCTTTTCGCCCATTTGGCGGAAACCTCATAGACCTTCTCGGACATCGGGTTCTTCCTCCTTGAACAGGGCCTCTTTGTCGGCAAGGCCTCGGTGTCACTCGCCCATATGACCTGAGCGCGAGAGGTTGCATAAGACGGAAATTAACGTGACGGCAAGCCATGACCTTTCGGACTTTGGTCGCGAAACACCGGCCAGCGGCCTCGTCCTTTCGGCTTACAAGCCGCCCATCTCGCAGACGAGCGCCCATTCCTCGTCTGTGACCGGCTGCACGGAGAGCCGCATGGAGGTGACCAGTGACATCTTCGCAAGAGCGGGCGTGGCTTTCACAGTGGCCAGCGTGACCGGGCTGGGGAAGGCTTTCACGGCCTTCAGATCAACCACCACCCAGGGTTCACCGGGTTCGGCTGTGGGGTCGGGGTAAGCCTCGCGGATGACCTCGACGATGCCGACAACCGCCAGACCCTCATTCGAATGATAGAAGAAGCCCTGATCTCCCTTTCGCATCGCCATCAGGTTCAGCTTGGCCGAATGGTTGCGCACACCGTCCCAGAATGTGCCCTTGGCGCCTGCGGCCACCTGGCAGTCCCAGGACCATTTGAAGGGTTCGGATTTGTAGAGCCAGTGGGGCATGGGGTTCTTTCGTTGGCAGTAGGCAGTAGGCAGTAGGCAGTAGGCAGTAGGCAGTAGGCAGTAGGCAGTAGGTGTTCACTCCGATTGCCGATTGCCGACTGCCGATTGCCCGTTCTCACCCTGCTCATTCCAGAAGCGCACCATTTCCCGGGTCAGCGCCTCGTATTCCTCGCGTTTCAGTTCGATGCGCACTTCACCCTCGCCAAAGGGCAGCAGCAGCACAAACTTCTCGGTGCCGTCATTGCGCTTGCGGCGGCGCTCGACCACGGGTGCGGCCAGATTGCGGCCGGTGAGAGCCACAGGCAGGCTCTCGGCCAGAAGCTCAGAGCCGGTTGTGGCTTT
>JAYWHQ010000034.1:0-1770 GCA_043777655.1 Allobosea sp.
CAACGGCGTTCGAATACTCCGATTGCTGGGTTGATGATGCCCGCATGGTCGTGCTCAACGCCATGGATGCGAAGGCGCGCGGTGCCACCATCCACACCCGCACCCGTGTTGTGGCAGCCATCCGCAGCAGCGACCATTGGACGCTGACCACCCACAACGTCGACACGGGCGAGGAGAGCCAGACCCGCGCCCGCATCGTCATCAATGCCGCCGGGCCTTGGGTGGCCTCGCTCATTGGCGATGTGCTGCACACGCACACCACAAGCAAGGTGCGCCTCGTGCAGGGCAGCCACATCGTGGTGCGCAAGCTGTTTGACCATGGCAAGCCCTACATCTTCCAGAATGCCGATGGCCGGATCATCTTCGCCATCCCCTATGAGCAGGATTTCACGCTGATCGGCACAACCGATCAGGACTATCAGGGCGACCCGGCCAAGGTGGCCATCAGTGATGCCGAAGTCGCCTATCTCTGCGACGCCGCGAGCGAATATTTTACCAGGGCGATCACTCCGGCTGACGTGGTCTGGCGCTACTCGGGCGTGCGCCCGCTTTATGATGACGGCGCCAGCAAGGCGCAGGAAGCCACGCGCGACTATGTGCTGACACTCGACGCGTGTGGTGGCCATGCCCCCCTGCTCTCGGTTTTTGGTGGCAAGATCACGACCTATCGCAAGCTCTCGGAAGCCGTGCTGGACAGGCTTGCCAGCCACCTGCCAACCCATGCGGGCTTGAAGCCTGGCTGGACCGGAGAAACGGATCTTCCCGGCGGGGATTTTGCGCCAGCAGAGTTTGACGCGCTGGTGGCGCGCATCACTGCGCAATACCCCTTCCTTGAAATGGCACAGGCATGGCGGCTTGCAAGACACTACGGCACCAGCAGCTTCGCGCTCCTGGGCGATGTGCAGAGCGCAGGCGATCTTGGCCGCGATTTTGGCGCCGGCCTGAGCGAGGCCGAAATCCGCTATCTGATGCGGGAAGAATGGGCGGTGACGGTGGAAGACGTGATCTGGCGCCGCTCCAAGCTGGGTCTGAGGCTGGATGGGGCGCAGATTGGAGCCATCGCCATCTTTATGGCGGCAGCACGTGCTGAAGGCCTCAGGACATCTTCAAGTGCTGTCTGATCTGGCTCAAGGGCCGCCAGCAGGGCCCAGATTGTTGCGCCGCTCGGCTTCCATCATGAGCGCATGCCGCGCCGCGAAGCGCGCCGTGACCTCGATCTCGACCTTCATCTCCGGCTGCAAAAGCCCAGCCACAATGTAGATCCCGGCGGCTGGCCTGATCTGGCCGAACACCTCGCCGCAGGCCGCCAGAACCGGCTCGCAATAAGCCCGGTCCGTCACAAAATATTGCGCGCGCACCACATCGTTGAGACTGGAACCCGCCTGCCCCAGCACATCGGCGATGGTGCGGAAGATGTTGCGCGTCTGCTGGGCCACATCCTCCGGCAGAACCATCGTTGCATAATCGTAGCCCGTCGTGCCCGACACGAAAACCATGTCGCCTTCGATCACGGCGCGCGAATAGCCGAACTGTGCCTCGAAGGGCGAGCCGGTCGAGATCAGCTGGCGGCTCATACACGCCCGCCCTTCAGCGCCTGCAGCACCTTGCCGCCAGGACGGCCTGACCGCGCCATGCCGAGCTTGCCCTCGATGTCGCTGATGGCCGCGCGTGTCAGGGGGCCGACTGCACCATCCGCCTCGCCGACATCATAACCCTTTGCGATCAGCAGGCGCTGCAACTCGCGCCGCTCGGCCCGCGACAAAGGCGGGT
>JAYWHQ010000035.1:0-1768 GCA_043777655.1 Allobosea sp.
ACGTGATCTTCCTCCCCTGTGGAAACGCCGCCCGACGTCAGGATCAGGTCGCACGTCCCGGCTGCCTCTTTCAGCCTCGCGGAGAGGTCCTCCTTCACGTCCCGGATGATGCCGAGATCAATGGCCTGTGCTCCCGTGCGCGCGACCAGCGACATCAGCATGATGCGGTTGGAATCATAAATCGCGGCATTGGGCAGCGCCGTTCCCGGCTCGATCAGCTCGTTTCCGGTCGAGAACACCCCGACCTTAAGACGCCTGCGCACAACCAGTGACGATTGCCCGATGGCAGCAGCCATGGCCAGATCTTGCGGACGCAGGCGCTGCCCGGACTTGAGCGCCGTGGCACCAGCCCGAATGTCCTCGCCTGCCGGGCGCATGTTGGCGTAGCGCTTGAGGCCAACAGGGAGGCTGACAACGCTGTCCTTGAGCGTGACATCCTCCTGCATGAACACCGTGTCCGCATCAGGCGGCATCGGAGCACCTGTGAAGATGCGAACCGCGACACCAGCGGCGGACGTATGGATTGCTAAGCCAGCCGCCACGCGGCCATGAACCGGAAGCATTGTGGCCTGATCGATACCCAGATCAGCATGGCGAACCGCATAGCCATCCACCGCCGAGTTGGCGAAAGGCGGCAAGGGTAATGGCGCGACAAGGTCAGCGGCGAGATAGCGGCCTTCGCAGGCCAGAAGCGGCAGCACTTCATTGAGATCAAGCGGCAGCCTCTCGCTGTCTCCAATCGGCGTAATCCGCTCTGACATCAGCCGTGCAGCGTCCTCAACGGTCATCAGCGGACCACCAAAGGCGAAGCAATCATCCGTGAGCTGGGCCATCTGCGTCTTTCTGCGCAAGCTTCACCAGAACCTGTGCAATCGGCTCGGCAAAGGCAAGCGCCAAACCAGCGACAGCCTCGATGTCATCAAGATCGACGACGGGCCGGCCCGCAGAGGGGAACGGCACATCCGAGGCCACCGCGACGATGCTCGGATCGCCAATATGCAATGGAGGCTTGCCATTGGCCAGGCGGTGCACCTCGAACTTGCAATGCACCTCACTCTTGAAGCCTTCGACGATGATGAGATCAACCGGCGACAGCTTCGGCAGCAGATCGGCGAGGCGCAGTTCAGGCTCGCCGCGCAGCTCGTGCATCAGCGCCCAGCGTCGGCCTGACGAGACGAGGACTTCGGATGCACCCGCCATGCGGTGATTGTGCGAATCCTTGCCAGGCACGTCCACATCGAAGGCATGATGGGCATGTTTCAGGGTGGAGACGCCCACGCCCCGGCTGACCAGAAGCGGAATGAGCCTGCCAAGCAAGGTGGTCTTGCCTGCGCCGCTCCAGCCTGCAAGGCCGATCACACGTGTCATCGAGATCATCCGTTCACACACAAAACCGGGCGCTTTCGCGCCCGGTTCATCTCTATCAGAGGTGATGACCAGGTGAAGCTTATTCAGCGGCCTGCATCGTGCCAGGCATCACGCCCTTTTTCATCTCATCCGCAACCCACAAGCCGTGATGCTCGCGCGCCCAGTTGAGATCGACCTCGCCAGAGCCCATGGCATCAAACGCGCCCTCCATACCGATCGAACCGATATAGGCGTGTGCCAGCATTGCACCGACCAGGACCATGCTGACCACGCCGTGCACAACATTCCAGAACTGGAGATTGAGCACCCCGCCCGCATCATAGGGGAAGAGGAGGTAGAAGCCCGAAACCGACAGCGCGATGCCGCCAATGACGACAGACCAGAAGACTAGCTTCTGTCC
>JAYWHQ010000036.1:0-5870 GCA_043777655.1 Allobosea sp.
CGCGCCGAAAGGCGACACCTGATGCGCGGAATCTCCGGCAAAGATGACGCGATCATGGATGAAGCGCGCCAGCCTGCGGCACTGGAACCGATAGACCGAGACCCATTCGAGCGTGAAATCGTGGTGTCCCAGCATCTGTGCGATGCGCGGGATGACAATGTCGGGTTGTTTTTCATGCGCGGCATCAGCATCGCGACCCAGTTGCAAATCGATGCGCCAGATGTCGTCAGGCTGCTTGTGCAAGAGCGCGGACTGGCCATCATGAAAGGGCGGGTTGAACCAGAACCAGCGCTCGGTCGGGAAAGCTGCCTTCATCTTCACATCGGCGATCAGGAACTGGTCATCGAAGGCCTCACCCGCAAAATCGAGCCCCAGCATGGCGCGCGTGGGCGAGCGCGAGCCATCGCAGGCCACCACCCAGTCCGCCGTCAGCCGATAAGGCCCCTCGGGCGTCTCGATCACCAGCACTGCACCGTCAGGACGTCTGTCGATGCCTACCAGCCGGTTGGCCCAGCGCAGATCGATGCCCGGCTCATGCGCCACAGCCTCGACCAGATATTGCTCGACGTAATATTGCTGCAGGTTGATGAAGGCGGGCTGCTTGTGGCCGCCCTCGGGCAGTAGATCGAACGCGTAGAGCAGCCCGTCACCGCGAAAGACCTTGCCCTTTTGCCAGGTCACGCCCTTCTCGACCATGCGCTCAGCCAGACCCAGCCGGTCGAAAATCTCCAGCGTGCGCTTGGCAAAGCAGATGGCGCGCGAACCCTCGCCGATGCGGTCCGCATCATCGATCAGCACCACGGGGATGTCGCGCCGTGCCAGATCCAGCGCCAGCGTCAGCCCGACTGGACCCGCCCCGACGATGACCACAGGGTGATGCGCGCCTCCACGCCTGTCCTGATCGGGCGAACGCCGGTAGCCGAACTGGAAAAGTGCCTTCAGCGCGCCCAAGACCTCTGTCCCCCTGCCCGTCAATCCTTCAAGGCCGCCCACATCTCGCGGTCGCGAATGTCGGTCCAGATGCGCGGATGGTCGATGCCGCGCGCCTCGTCATAGGCGCGGCTCACGTTGAAGGGCAGGCAATGCTCGTAGATGGCATAATCGCCAAAGGAGGCATCCATCGCCTTGCGGATGTCGGCATAGGCCTGTTTCAGCGTACGGCCCTTGGCGACGCTCTCCTGCGCCGTGCCATACAGGGCTGTCAGGAACGCGCGCGTGCCAGCCATCGCCTTGGTGACCATCTCCGTGCCGACCAGCGCGTCGCCACGGCCGGGCATCAGCGCGCGCGGGGCGTAAGCGGCCAGCCTGTCCAGCGTCAGCGGCCAATCGGCCAGATGCGCATCTCCACAATAGCAGGCCGAGCGATATTCCACGAGATCGCCAGAGAACATCACGCCCGCATCAGGCACCCAGGCAATGGTGTCCCCCGCCGTATGACCACGTCCGATCTGCACGATGTCGACCCGTCGCTTGCCCAGCCACAGCGTGATGGAATGGTCAAAGGTCAACGTCGGCCAGGTCAGGCCGGGGATGCTTTCCTGCCCCCGAAACAGGCGAGGAAAACGCCCGATTTCGCTGGCCATGTCCTCGCTGCCACGCTCGGTGATGAGCTTGCGGGTGGCGGTCGAGGCCAGCACATCGGACGCGCCATAAGCGGAAGCGCCCAGCACGCGCACCGCGTGATAATGCGTCAGCAGCACATATTTGATCGGCTTGTCGGTGACGGCCCTCACCCTTGCGATCACATCACGCGCCATCAGCGGTGTCGCCTGCGCATCGATCACCATGCAGCAATCATCGCCGATGATGATGCCGGTGTTGGGGTCGCCCTGCGCCGTATAGGCATAGAGCCCCTCGCCGATGGACGAGAAGGTGATTGTCTTTTCAGCGAAATCAGTGGTGGAAGCGAAGGAGGTCATGGAATTTCCAACTAAGAAATAAATCAGCTTAACTGGTAAATTTTTATAATTCAGATTTTTTATTTTATGTGGTGTCTCAAATTATTCTATATTTTTTGTTTCGTCTCCACATTTTGGACAAAGATAAGGCTTTCCAATATCCAATGCAACAATTGTTCCCCACACAATAATCCATAGACCAATAGTTAGCAAAGTTAATATAAAATGCAAAAGATGATTCGGACTATTTCTAATTGCTAAAACTGCCTCTTTATCGCGAGAACAATACGCTTGTTTATATTTTGTGGTCATACGCTGTCCAATCTGTTATTTTTGAGATAGATATCCATATATCGAAAAATAGCAAAGACAATCAGCCTTCGCCTTAACCATAGATTCACGCGCCATCCAGTTCCACCACCTGCTCGATGGCACCAAAAATGGAATGGCCGTTCGCATCCTTCATTTCAATGCGCACAGTGTCGCCGAAGCGCATGAAGGAGGTCGCAGGCTTGCCGGACTGGATCGTCTCCGCCGTGCGTTGCTCGGCGATGCAGGAATAGCCAAGCCCACCCTCAGCAACGGGCTTGCCCGGCCCGCCGCCCGCATCCCTGTTCGAGACGGTGCCCGAGCCGATGATGGTGCCGGCCGAAAGCGCGCGTGTCCTTGCGGCATGGGCGATCAACTGGCCGAAATCGAAGGTCATGTCGATGCCGGCATTGGGTTTTCCGAACAGCTTGCCGTTCAGCGCTGTCAGCAGCGGCAGATGCAGCTTGCCGCCCTGCCAAGCGTCACCCAAAGCATCGGGTGTCACCGCCACGGGCGAGAAGGCGCTGGAGGGCTTGGCCTGAAAGAAGCCGAAGCCCTTGGCGAGTTCACCGGGGATGAGATTGCGCAGGCTGACATCGTTGACGATCATCACCAGCCGGATATGCGCCAATGCGTCGGCGGCTCTCGTGCCCATCGGCACATCACCGGTGATGACCGCGACTTCCGCCTCGCAATCAATGCCATAATCCTCTGTTGGAAAGCGGATCGGATCGCGCGGACCCAGAAACGTGTCTGAGCCGCCCTGGTACATCAGCGGATCGGTCCAGAACGTCTCGGGCATCTCGGCGCCGCGCGCTTTGCGCACCAGCTCGACATGGTTCACATAGGCCGAGCCATCCGCCCATTGATAGGCGCGCGGCAGCGGCGAGGCACAGTCATGCTCATGAAACCGGAAGGACGGCACCGCGCCATGCTGAAGCCCCTCGGCCAGATCGGCGAGCCGGGGCGCGACCATCTCCCAGTTGTCGAGCGCGGCCTGCAAGGTGGGCACGACCGGGAAGGCATCAGTCGCCCGCGTCAGGTCATTCGAGACAACAACCAGGCGGCCATCGCGGCCCTGTTTCAGCGAAGCGAGTTTCATCTCTTTCCATTCCCCCCAAGTTGGTCATGATGCTTGTTCTGACCGAAACAAACCACACGCCGGGAGCAAGCGCCATGACCGAAACAGAAATGACTGCGAAGAAGGCCGCCGGCGCCATGAAGCGGCGCGATTTTCTGAAAGGCGGCGCGGTGGCGGCAGCGGCCCTTCCGGTCGTGAGCCCGGCAGTGGCGCAATCCCTGCCGGAAGTGAAGTGGCGGCTGACATCGAGCTTCCCCAAATCGCTCGACACAATCTTCGGCACGGCCCAGCAATTCGCCAAACTGATGGCGGAAGCCACCGACGGCAAATTCCAGGTTCAGACCTTTGCTGCGGGCGAGATCGTACCCGGCCTCCAGGCGCTTGATGCGGTGACCAGCGGCACGGTCGAATGCGCGCATACGCCGACCTATTTCTATGTGGGCAAGGACCCGACGCTGGGTCTGGGCACCGGCATTCCGTTCGGCCTCAACGCCCGCCAGCAGCATTCCTGGTGGCATTTTGGCGGCGGCGCCGAGATCGTGAATGCCTCGCTCGCGAAGTTCAACGCCATTTCCTTTCCCTGCGGCAATTCCGGCTGCCAGATGGGCGGCTTCTTCCGCAAGGAGTTGCAAAGCGTCGATGACCTGAAGGGCCTGAAATTCCGCATTGGCGGCATGGGTGGCCAGGTGATGGCCAAGCTCGGTGTCGTTCCACAACAGATCGCGGGCGGCGATGTGTATCCGGCGCTGGAGCGCGGCACCATCGATGCGGCCGAGTTTGTCGGCCCCTATGATGATGAAAAACTCGGCTTCCACCGCGTTGCGAAATATTACTACTATCCCGGCTTCTGGGAGGGCGGCGCCATGCTGCACCTCGTCATCAACCAGGAAGCATGGAACAAGCTGCCCAAGATCTATCAGGCTATAGTGGCGCAGGCCTGCGAGTCGGCCAACAACTGGATGCTGGCCAAGTATGACGCGGTGAACCCGCCTGCCCTCAAGCGGCTGATCGCGGCGGGCACGGAGCTGCGCCCCTTCCCGGGCACGATCATGGAAGCGGCGCTGAAAGCCGCGAACGAATATTACGCCGAACTTTCCGCCCGGAGCGAGGGCTTCAAGAAGGGCTACGAGTCGATGGTCGCCTTCCGGGGCGAAAACCTGCTCTGGTGGCAAGTGGCTGAATTGTCCTACGACACCTTCATGAACCGGCTGCGGGGTCGCTGACACGCCTTCATCGTCATTGCGAGCGAAGCGAAGCAATCCAGACCAGGCGCGCTGGCAGCTGGATTGCTTCGGCTTGCGCCTTGCAATGACGGAGAAGATTGGCATCGGCGAAGTCTCGGAGCCGAAAGCCCTCACCACGCGTCCTTGCGTGTGGGATCGAAGCGCTTCTTCATGCCTGACCAGCAATCGGCATAGTCGTCCTGCAGCGTTTCGAGATTGGCGGCATAGGCCGTCACGCGCTGGGCAAAGCGCGTCTCGAACATGAAGGCAAGCGTGCCTGTGAGCTTCACCGGCTTCAGCTCGACCGTGCTGGCATGCTCGAACGCATTGGCATCTGGCCCATGCGGCAACATCTGGTTGTGCAGCGAGAAGCCGCCCGGCGTGAAGCCTTCGGGCTTGGCATCATAGACGCCGAAGACCAGCCCCATGAATTCCGACATCAGGTTGCGGTGATACCAGGGCGGACGAAACGTGTTCTCGCCCACCATCCAGCGCTCGGGGAAGATGACGAAATCGATGTTGGCGGTGCCCGGCGTCTCGGAGGGCGAGGTCATCACCGTGAAGATCGACGGATCGGCATGGTCGAACAGGATCGGCCCGACCGGCGAGAAGCGGCGCAGATCATATTTGTAGGGCGCATAATTGCCGTGCCAGGCCACGACATCGAGCGGCGATTGGCCAATCGATGTCTGGTGCAGCTCGCCGCCCCATTTCGCGATCAGCATCGAGGGGACCTCGCGGTCCTCGTAGGCCGCCACCGGCGTCTGGAAATCGCGCGAGTTCGCCAGGCAGTTGGCGCCAATCGGCCCACGATCGGGCAAGGTGAAGGCACCGCCATAGTTCTCGCAGACATAGGCGCGGGCCGGACCGTCGATCAGCTCGACCCGGAAAATGATGCCGCGCTGGATCACGCAGATTTCGCCGGGCTCGATCTCGATGATGCCGAACTCGGTGCAGAACCGCAGACGTCCTTCCTGCGCGACAATGACAAACTCGCCATCGGCGTTGAAGATGTACTCGTCCACCATCGACCTGGTCACCAGCAGCAGATGCACCGCCATGCCAGCCTGCGCGTCCGCATCGCCCGCAGTCGTCACTGTGCGCAAGCCCGTGACAAAGGTTTCCGGCGTCGCTGGCAGCGGCACAGGGCTCCAGCGCATCGCGCCCAGCGCCACGTCAGCCTCGTCGCGGGCAGCGGGCGCAGTGCGGACAAGACCCTTGTCGCGTTTCGTGAAGCGGCTGGTGTGCTTCACCATCGGGCGGATGCGGTAGAGCCAGGAGCGCTGGTTAGTGGCTTGCGGCGCGGTGAAGGGCGAGCCGGAGAGCTGCTCGGCATAAAGGCCGTAATTGCATTTCTGC
>JAYWHQ010000037.1:0-5847 GCA_043777655.1 Allobosea sp.
GCTGGCATGTCCTGCGGCAGTTCCTGCACTCTTTGCGTGGTTCTGCTTCCAAATGCGGCTCATCGGCGATTTTCTGGCGGCAATTGGCCGTCGCGGGACAGAAGGTTTCGCGCTCTCCATCATCATGGGGCTGGCCTTGCCGCAACTGGCATCGCATGCGCGCCCGTTCCTGCCGGTCACGATCTTCTGTTTCACGGTCATCGTGTTCATGCGGGCCGATTTTGATGTCATTCGCGGGTTGGTGACGCGCCCGCTGAAGCTCATTCTCGGCTGCCTCTGGCTGATTCTGGCACCAGCGCTGGTGATCGGGCTGACGCTGGCGCTGCTGGGGCGCGCCAATCTCGACCCGGGGCTCGTGCTCGGTCTGGCCATTCTGGGGGCCGCGCCGCCGATCATGTCATCGCCCGCGGTCGCGATCATCTATGGCTTTGAGCCCTCGCTCATCATCGCCTGCGTGATCGTCACCACAGTGCTTAGTCCACTGATCGCGCCTTTCGTCGTCGATCTGCTGGCGGGCGAGGCTGTGCCGCTCGACCGTGTGGTGCTGACACTCCGGCTCCTGGTTTTCGTCGGTGGCGGCATCCTGGTCGCGAGCATCCTGCGCCGTTGGCTCGGCCGCGCGCGGATTGTCGGCATGAAGTCCAAGCTCGATGGCTTTGGCGTGGTGATGTATTTCACTTTCGCCATCGCCGCGATGGACGGCGTGACGGCGGCTGCCTTCGCCAACCCGGCGCAGGTCGCAACCTTTCTGGCGGTGGCATTCGGGCTGGCCACGCTTGGGCTGCTGGCAGGCACCTATGTCCTGCGCTTCGCGCCGCTCACGGACCGCTTCATGCTGGGCTACGGCACGGCGCAGCGCAACATGGGGCTGCTGGTGGCGGCACTCGGCGCGGGCGTCCCGCCCACCACCTATCTGTTTTTCGCGCTCGCACAGTTTCCGATCTATCTGATGCCTTGGCTGTTGAAGCCTATTGCGCGGCGACTTGCGGCGAAACAGGCCGGATGATAGCCGACAGGGCGAAGGACTTTCAGATGACGCGCCCACTTCTTATTGCCCCCTCGATTCTCTCGGCTGATTTCTCGAAGCTTGGAGAAGAGGTGTCGGCCATCGACAAGGCTGGTGCTGACTGGATCCATTGCGATGTCATGGACGGGCATTTCGTGCCCAACATCTCGTTTGGTCCCGATGTGCTGAAGGCGATCCGCCCGCATACGAAAAAGTTCTTCGATGTGCATCTGATGATTGCGCCGGTCGATCTCTATGCCGAGGCTTTTGCCAAGGCGGGCGCTGATCTCATTTCGTTCCATGTCGAGGCGGGGCCGCATGCGCACCGGACGCTGAAGCTGATCCGCGCGCTCGGCAAGAAGACCGGCATCGTGCTCAACCCGCAGACACCTGAGAGTGCCATCGAGCATCTGCTGGAATGGGTCGATCTCGTGCTGGTGATGACGATCAGCCCCGGCTTTGGCGCGCAGAGCTTCGAGCACGCCATGCTGGAAAAGATCCGCCGCATCCGGGCAATGATCGGAGACCGGCCCATTGATCTGGAAATCGATGGCGGCTGCACGGTCGAGACCGCGCCGCTCGCGGTGGCTGCGGGTGCCAATGTGCTGGTGGCGGGTTCTGCCGTGTTCAAGGGTGGCCCCAAGGCCTATGCAGGCAACATTGCTGGCATTCGTGCAGCGGGCGAGGGTGCGCTGGGGGAATGGGTTTAGGCGCGCACACGGAACGTCATGCTGGAATACGCGTCATGGTCGGGCTTGTCCCGACCACCCACGTCTTCCTTGCCTGGCCGCGATAGAAGCTAGACATGGATGGTCGGGACGAGCCCGACCATGACGGCGGTGGCGCAAGCCGCGCCAAACGGAGAGACTGCTTATGATCCCGCGCTATTCACGCCCCGAGATGGTGGCCATCTGGGAGCCGCAGACGCGGTTTCGCATCTGGTTCGAGATCGAGGCACATGCCACTGACAAGCTCGCCGAGCTGGGCGTGGTGCCGAAGGAAGCTGCTGCCACCATCTGGGCCAAGGCGCGTGATGCCGTGTTCGATGTGGCGCGCATCGACGAGATCGAGCGCGTGACCAAGCATGATGTCATCGCCTTCCTGACGCATCTGGCCGAGATCGTTGGTCCCGAGGCGCGCTTCGTCCATCAGGGCATGACCTCGTCGGACGTGCTGGACACGACGCTGGCCGTGCAGCTGGCGCGGGCAAGCGACATCCTGATCGCCGATGTCGATGCGCTGCTGGCCGCACTCAAGCGCCGCGCCATCGAGCACAAGTTCACGCCCACCATCGGTCGCTCGCACGGCATCCATGCCGAGCCGGTGACATTCGGGCTGAAGCTGGCGCAGGCCTATGCCGAGTTCTCCCGCTGCCGCGACCGGCTCGTTGCGGCACGCGCAGAGGTGGCCACTTGCGCGATTTCTGGCGCGGTCGGCACCTTCGCCAACATCGACCCGAGCGTGGAAGCGCATGTGGCCGAGAAGCTCGGGCTGACGGTTGAACCGATCTCGACGCAGGTCATTCCGCGCGACCGGCATGCCATGTTCTTTTGCACGCTGGGCGTGGTTGCGTCCTGCGTCGAGCGGCTGGCCACTGAAATCCGCCATCTCCAGCGCACCGAGGTTTATGAGGCAGAGGAGTTCTTCTCTGCTGGCCAGAAGGGCTCGTCGGCGATGCCGCACAAGCGCAACCCGGTTCTGACCGAGAATCTGACGGGCCTTGCCCGGCTGGTGCGCGGCATGGCGCTGCCGGCCATGGAAAACGTCGCGCTCTGGCACGAGCGGGACATCTCGCATTCGTCAGTGGAGCGCATGATTGGCCCGGATGCCACCATCACGCTCGATTTCGCGCTGGCGCGCCTTACGGGTGTGATCGACAAGCTGCTGGTCTACCCTGACAACATGCGCAAGAATCTTGACCGTCTTGGTGGTCTGCACAACTCGCAGCGTGTGCTCCTGGCTCTCACACAGGCAGGCGCAAGCCGTGAAGAGAGCTACTCCCTCGTGCAGCGCAACGCGATGCGCACCTGGGAACACGGAGAGGACTTCCTCACGAACCTGAAATCTGACAGGGATGTGACAGCACGGCTTTCGGCCAGCGAACTGTCAGCAATGTTCGATGAGGCCTATCACTTCAAGCATGTCGAAACGATCTTCGTGCGGGTGTTTGGAGACACATGACATGACATTGAAACCACTCGATCTTTCTAAACTCACGGATGCACAGATCAAGGATCTGGTTGGTCGATACGAGGCACGAAATCTGACCGCCGAAACACAGTACATCGCGCTGATGGACGAGATCGTGCGCCGCTCCGAGCTGACGCTCAGCGTCGCCAAGACGATTGCCGCCATCCGCGTCGTGGCGCAGGCGGACCGTTTCGAGAGCTATGGCGGCATTGCTGCTGCCAGCGGCCTGAAATTCTCCTTCAAGGTCCGCAACCTGATTGCGGCCCATCTTGAGGATGTGTCGCGCGTGGCCCGCCAGCGCAACTGGCCGATGATTACCTCGCGCGTGGTCAACAAGGACAATGTGGCGACAGGAAACATGGATGAGGCCACGCTGAAGGGTTTCACCGAGTGTGCCAGCAGGCTGGGCTGGACCGTTACTGACCAGACAGAGTTTCTCCGCGCCGAGCAGACGGCGACGGTCGAATGGGCACGCAAGGTTTGACGGGACGCTGGTTGAATCAACCAGTCAACCAGTTTATCTCTGACCCATGATCACCGTCGGTGCTTTCGAAGCCAAGACCAAGCTTTCCGAACTGCTCGACCGCGTGGAGCGGGGCGAGGAGGTGCTGATCACGCGCCATGGCAAACCCGTGGCGCGGCTGGTGGCCGATACAGATGAGGCATCACCGCGCCCTGATGTGGCGGCACGGCTGAAATCAACACGCCAGGCATTGGCGCAAAGCTTGGCAGAACGAGGTCAGCCTCCGTTCTCGGCGGAGGAAGTCAGATCATGGATCGAGGATGGGCGTCGCTGATGCCCTGTGTTCTCGATGCCAGTTTTGCATTGGCCCTGGTCTTGCCGGATGAGGCCACGCCATCGGATGAGATCATCGCCAGGGTCCTGGGTGACATCATTCTTGTGCCCGCACACTGGCCGACTGAAATACTGAATGGCTGCCTCATGGCCCTGCGTCGTGGCAGATTGTCGGCAGCTGACATCAAACGTGCATTGTCCGATATTGTTGTCCTGGGCGTTGAGGTTGCGCCCGCAGACGCGTTTGGCAGGTCGGAGCGTCTGATAGCCAAGGCATCGAAACACGGTTTGAGTATCTATGATATGGCCTATCTGGAGCTGGCGGAGCGCCGCAGTCTTTCGCTCGCTACGCGCGATCGGAAGCTGTCCGAGGCCGCAAGAACAGTTGGTGTAAAGCTGCTCTGATGCGCACATCTGACGCCACCATCCTCATCGTCCCTGGCCTTGGCGATTCTGCGCCCGGCCATTGGCAGGCGCGCTGGGAGGCGAAGCTGCCGACAGCGACGCGTGTTGTCCAGCCGGACTGGCACAGGGCGGACAGGGCACAATGGACCGGCGAGATCGTCAGGGCGGTGGCGCAGGCCGAGAAGCCCGTGGTGCTGGTGGCCCACTCGATTGGCGTCGCAGCCGTTGCCCATGCCATGCCGCTCTTTGCAAGGCCTGTCGCAGGCGCCTTTCTGGTTGGCCTTTCTGATTGGGGCAGGCCGGAGTTGCTGCCGGGCGTGCCGCATGATTTTGCGCCCATCCCGCGTGCGCCTTTCACATTCCCGTCCTGGTTGATTGCGAGCCGCAATGATCCCTACTGCGACTATGAGGTGGCGGCCGACTTCGCCAATGCCTGGGGCGCCAAGCTGATCGATGCTGGCGATTCCGGGCACATCAATATCGATTCCGGCCACGGGCCATGGCCGGAGGGGCTGATGAGTTTCGCCAGCTTCATGCGAAACCTCTGAGCCAGCCATCACTGCGGCGTCACAACTGTTCACTTCGCCGCGCACAGACTTTCACCTGGCCGGGGGAAGGTCTACGACTGAGCCATGATCGATGTCGGTTTTGCTGCAGCGCTCTTTGCCGGGCTCCTGTCTTTCCTCAGCCCTTGCGTGCTGCCGCTGGTGCCGCCTTATCTCTGCTATCTGGCGGGCACCAGCGTCGAGGAGCTGACGGAGGAGGGCGCCAACCTGCGCGCGGCGCGGCGCGACGTGCTGCTGGCTGCGCTCATGTTCGTGGCTGGCTTCACCACCATTTTCGTGCTGCTGGGCGCCACCGCCAGCGTTCTCGGGCAGGCCTTGCGGCAATATCTCTGGATCATGTCCTGGGCAGCGGGTCTCGCCATCATCGCCATGGGCCTGCATTTTCTGGGCGTCTTCCGGCTGGCCTTCCTCTACCGCGAGAAGCGGCTTGAGGTGGCCAAGCCGGCAGGCGTTGGTGGCGCCTATCTGATGGGGCTGGCCTTCGCCTTTGGCTGGACGCCCTGCATCGGGCCCATTCTGGCAGCGATCCTGGCTGTTGCCGGTTCGGGAGACACGGTCGGGCGCGGCATGCTGCTGCTGGGCGTCTATTCGCTGGGCCTCGGCATCCCGTTCATTCTGGCGGCACTCGGTATGGGGCGCTTCATGGCGCTGATGGCAAAGTTCCGCACCCGCTTTGGCCAAGTCGAGAAAGCCATGGGCTTTCTGCTGGTGGCCACCGGCATCGCCTTCCTGTCTGGCGGCATGGAGCGCATGGCGTTCTGGCTGCTGGAGACGTTTCCGGGCTTGGCGAAGCTGGGCTGAACGAACGCCAGACCCGCTGTTCCAGCAACAGTTTCACATTCGAATGACCCGCATCAAAAAACCCGTCCGGAGCGATCCGGGCG
>JAYWHQ010000038.1:0-5840 GCA_043777655.1 Allobosea sp.
CATCCTGCTGAACCCGGCCAATCCGTTTGCCGACACGGCCTGAGGATCAGGAATAGAGCTGGCTGCCGGTCGCGTTGAGGATTCGTGTCAGGCGCTGGCCATCGGCGCGGCTCAGCTCTTCAAAACGACCTTGCGCCTCGCGCTGCTTGCCGGGCGTGAGACCAGCGCCAAGCCGCAGCGAAAGCAGCTCGACCACCGTGTTCCATTCCAGATTGGCCGCGCGCGCAATCGCGATGAAGCCATTCAGAGGATCGGTTGCAAAAGCCCGCGCCACGACGCGGTGGCTGGTGGACGCTTCGGTTGCGACGATGTTCAGGGCCCTTGCCAGCGCCTTTGACTGAAGCTCGGCTGCAATCATGCCGTCGGCATCGCTCTTCGGCGGACTGGCCTTGGCGGCCGCTTTCGCCTGTTCCTGCTCCTGACGGGCCTCGATCAGCGCCTGCGCCAGATCGGCCCGGCGCTGCACGGCCTGTTGCAGATCATGGTCCAGCAGCGCGGTGCGCGCCAGATTCAGCCCGCCGTTGCGCGAGAAGCGTGCGCCACGGTTGTTGACCAGCAGCAGCATCACGCGCGAGTCGCCCCGCACAATGATGGCGTCGGTCACGCCTTCGGCCAGCTCGGCGCGCAAGGTCATCGAGCAAAGATGTTCGTGGCTCTTCGTCGTTGCAATCTCGATCAGAATGTCATCAGCCAGCCGCGGCGACAGGCGGATGACCGGATCGGCCACTGTGATCTCGTCATCCATGGCCAGAAAACGAATGGTGCCCAGCGGCGCATTCGCGATGCCGGCCAGCGCCTTGGCCAGCAAGGTGCGGTCATAGGCTTCGGCTGGCGTGGCGACGGCCAGGAACACGACATCGAAAGCCTCGACATCAGCCTCGGAGATCGTGGGCGCCACGCGCAGGAAATGCCGCGCCACGCGTGAGAGAACAGCGGAACGGCCAGCGCCCGTGTCGAGATCCATCGACCGGGCTATCTTTGCCATCATTGGCGCATCGGAGGGCCCCATGGCTCACCTTTGGTTCTTGGCGCTCGGATGGAAAGAGTTCAACCCGAAGCTCGGTACGCGGTTCTGCAAGCATGATGGCATCAGTGTTTGAAGGAAACTTCACTGATGCTTCTCAAAACTAACACGAAATATCCTCTCAAATTGTTGCTTTCTGTCAGGTTTCGCTAACCAAACCACGGACTGCGCTGACATGGTGCCGCACCCGCTGGTTTTGTGGCGAGGTCCAGCTATCCTGCTGGCAGAACATGTGACGGCGAGACCCGCATTTGACGGAGAGACCCATGTCCACCCGTTTATCAAGAGCCCTGAAATCCGGCGCGCTGTCCGTTGCGGCCCTGCTCGCCACATCGATCCTGTTGCCAGAGAGGCAATCCTCGGCGCGTGCAGCCGATGGAGAGCCGGGCTGCCGTCCCGAGATGGCCAGCCTGCAGTTGCCGATCCACAAGGCATCGCTCGGCAAGGATGAGGCGCGGCTGACATTCGTTGGGCACTCCACATTCATCATCGAATCCGCCAGCGGCACGCGCGCGGCGACCGATTACAATGATTTCGTGCGCGCAAGGGACACGCCCGACATCGCCACGATGAACAAGGCGCATTCGACGCATTTTTCGCGCAACCCCGAACCCGGCATCAAGCAGCTGCTGCCTGGCTGGGGACCAAGTGGCGAAGCCGCCCGCCATGATGTGACACTGTCCGACATGCGCGTGCGCAATGTCCCGACCAACATCCGCGACTATTCCGGACGCACGGACTATGACGGCAACTCGATGTTCGTCTTCGAGATCGGTGATCTGTGCATTGCCCATCTCGGCCACCTGCATCACCCGCTGGAGCCCGGCCATCTGCGCGCGCTGGGCCGCGTCGATGTCGTGCTGGTGCCGGTGGATGGCAGCTACACGCTCGACATGGAAGGCATGATGGACGTGCTGAAAACGCTTCAGGCGCGGGTCATGGTGCCAATGCACTTCTTTGGACCGAGCACGCTGAACCGCTTCATCAGCCGCTCGCGCGAGCTCTGGGCCGTCGAGATGAAGACAGAGCCGGTGCTGGTCGTCTCCAAGGCAACCTTGCCCGCCCGGCCAACGGTGATCGTGCTGCCAGGCAACTAGGTTCAGCCGACGACCGTCTTGCGCCCCTCCAGCGGATAGGCCGGGTCGGTGTAGCCGGGCGAAGAGGGGTGGCCTTCCGGCACGAGGCTGTTCACCAATGCCTCGTCTTCCGCCGAAAACGGCACATCCAGCGCGGTGAGATAATCCTGCCATTGCTCCATGGTGCGCGGCCCCGCGATGGCCGACGTGACCAGAGCGTTGTTCAGCACCCAGCCAACGGCGAACTGTGTCATCGACAGGCCACGGCTGGCCGCATGGGCCTTGACCGTCTGCACGATGGTGAGCGATTCAGGTCGCCACTCGGTCTGCATCATGCGCTTGTCGGCACGGCCAGCGCGGCTGTCTGCGTCTGGCGTTTCACCGGGCAGATACTTGCCGGTCAGCACGCCGCGCGCCAGTGGCGAATAGCTCGCCACGCCCAGCCCGTAATAGCCGCAGGCCGGCAGGTGCTCGACCTCGGGCATGCGGTTCAGCGCGTTATAATAAGGCTGGCTCACCACAGGCCGGCCGATGCCCATCTGGTCACACAGGTTGCAGATCTCGGCGATGCGCCAGGAACGGTGGTTCGAGACGCCGAAATAGCGCAGCTTGCCCTGGGCGATCAGATCTCCCAGCGCGCGCACGGTTTCAGCCATGGGCGTCTGAGGGTCTTCACGGTGCAGATAGGTGATGTCGATCACATCCGTGCCCAACCGCTTCAGGCTCGCCTCGGTCGCCTGCATGATCCATTTGCGCGAGAGCCCGCGCTCATTGGGGCCGTTGCCCATCGGGTTGGCCAGCTTGGTGGCCAGCACCCAGTTGTTGCGGTCGCGCGCGATGGCGCGTCCCGTCACCTCTTCCGAGCGGCCCTCGTTATAGACGTCCGCTGTGTCGATGAAGTTGATGCCATGGTCGCGCGCACTGTCGATGATGGCAGCGGAATCAGCCTCGCTGGTCGCGCCACCAAACATCATCGTGCCAAGACAGATCGGCGAAACCTGCACGCCGGAGCGGCCGAGGGAACGGAATTTCATCAAATTTCTCCCGCAATGCTCGCGCGTTCAATCTGCGAGCTGAAGGCTTTGGTTAACCTTTTGTGGGAGGATCAGCCAGTCAATAGCTGTGATACCGGACACCACGACCTGTCATGAACCTTGCCGCCCTCATCCAGCAACAATCGCTGGCCGTGCTTCTGGCCGCCATCGAAAGCGCGCCAGCGCTCAAGGGCGGCGAGACGGTGCAGGCAAAGCTGCTCACGGTGAATGCCGATGGCACTGCGCGTGCGCTGGTGGCTGGCGGCGCCATTGATCTCGTGCTGGGTGGCCTCAGTGCAAAGCAAGCCTCAGTTGTGCCCGGCGCGATCCTGCAGCTGAAGATCGATCAGCCTTCAGGGCCCGGGCAGGCAGCGCGTGCCACATTGCTTGATGTGACCGCGCCGAAAGCGGGTGCGAAAGCCTCCGACGCGATGCTGTCCAATCTCAACCAGCGCTCGTTGGATGGCATATCTGCAGCTGCGCCGTCTTCGCTTTCGGCCGCGAGTGTCCGCGCGTTGGCCGGCCCTATGCTCGCACAGGCAGCGGCCCGACAGGATTCACTCGCGCCCCTCTTCGCGACAGTCTCGGCCCTGCCGAAGCTGCAGGTTGATGGGCTCAATGGGCCTGTTCTGGCAGCGGCATCGCGCTTGCTGGGTCAGCGCCTGCAGGGCGAAGGCGCGCCCATGACAGCAATGGAGCTCAAGCAGGCCGTGGCCGATTCCGGCCTTTTCCATGAAGCGCGGCTGGCTTCCGGGCAAGGTCAGGCCGCGCAGTTCGATCTGAAGACAACCCTGCTGGCGTTAAAGTCCGCACTGCAAGCATCATTGCCTCCCGAAGCCGAGGCTGATGGTGCGACTGAGCCGCAAACAGCAGCGCACGCGGCCACCGCGCAACTCGCAACACCTTCCCGCCCGCCCTTGCCGCGCCATGATGGCCAGCCGGTGGCGCAGGGCATCGCAGCTGTTGCCCTGCCGCCAGATGCGACGTCCGCGCAGGTGCACAAAGTGCTGACGCAGCAGACCGATGCTGCGCTCGACCGTCTGTCTCTCTCGCAATACGCTTCGCTGCCTGCCTCCGGCGAGCTTGCGCGCGTCGATGCCAGCGCCGCCCAACGCTGGTTTGCCGAGGTGCCTCTGGCCCTGGCGCAAGGCACGGCTGTGTTGCCATTCGAGATCGAGCGCGACCCGCCGAAGCCTGGCAGCCGCCCCGGTGACATGCCGGTCTGGCGCGTGCGCTTTGCATTGGATGGCGAACCGCTGGGTCCGCTTCAGGCGCTGGTGACGATGCAGGGCAAGGCGGTGAATGTCTCGGTCTGGGCCACGCGCGAGGACACGACCCGCATGTTGCGCGAGGCTGCGCCCGGTCTGCGCGAGGCGCTGACGCATGACACCTTCGAGCGCGCCGAGCTCGAAATCTTCACAGGCGCCCCGGTTCAGCCAAAAGCGGCGGCTGGCCAGTTTCTGGACCGCCGCTCATGATCGCCGCAGGTCGCTCGCCTGTCGCAGTCGCGCTTGAATATGACGGCACAGGCGCACCGCGCGTCACCGCCAAGGGGCGTGGCGAAGTTGCGGCCAGGATCATGGAGACCGCACGCGAGCACGGCATCGCCATCGAGGAGAATGCCGTGCTGGCCGAAGCGCTGAGCGCGGTCGAGCTGGACGATCATATCCCCGAGCCGCTCTATCAGGCGGTGGCGCAGGTCATCGCCTTTGTGCTGGCGCTGCGCGGCGAGCTGCCGCGCCGATCGTGAACCCTGGCGGCGAGCTGCCGAGCTGCGCACTTTTCTTTAAAACAGCTGTGCTAGCGCTACTCCCGGTATGGGGCACGATCTTCACATCACCCGCGTTCCGGCAGCTGACTATATTGGCTGGGCGGATGCGTTTGCCGCCTTGAGCCAGCGAGCGGCTGACGGCAATCCGCATATGTCGCCCGCCAGTGTTTCTGCCGCAACGGCCACATTGCGCAAAGCTGAGGCGGTCGTCGTCCTCGCAGCGCATGCGAAGAATGTGCTCGTCGGCATCTGGGTGCTGCACATCACGCGCGATCTCTGGACAGCGGGCCAGGCCGTGCTCGAGGCGCCTTTGGTGCCAGTCTTTGACATCTCGTCCGCGCCCGTTCTGGACGCCGCGCGGAAGGACGAGGTGCTGGCTGCGATGCTGACTGCCATCGCCGGTTCGCCTGATCTGCCAAAGCTCTTGCGCCTGCCGCTCCTGCCAGCCGAGGGCGCAACCTTCGCTGCATTCGAACGTACGGCCAGTCAGCGGCAATGCCAGATCAGCACACATGAGCTTTGGATCCGCCCGGTGATGCAAGCCCGTGATGAAGCGGGCGAGGTCGCACTTGCGCGCTGCCTTGGCAGCAACCGCAAGAAGCGCATGACCCAGCGCCGCGCTTTTGCGAAGCTGGGCGAACTCTCCTTCCAGCGGGCACGCGGTCGCCATGCTGAGGCCGCATTCGAGCGCTTTCTGGTGATGGAGGATGCCGGCTGGAAGGGCGCTGCCGGCACATCGCTGCTCCTGAGCAGCAAGGCCTGCGACTATCACCGCGCCTTCGTGAAAGCTCTCGCGGCCAGTGACATGGTGGTGATCGACGCCCTCTTGCTGTCAGGCGAACCAGTCGCCATGGGTCTGCTGATCGAGGCCGCAGGGACAGTCCACTATCTCAAGACCACCTATGACGAACAGCATGCGAGACACTCGCCGGGCC
>JAYWHQ010000039.1:0-1760 GCA_043777655.1 Allobosea sp.
AGATGCGTCTGGAGTGCATCAATCCGGCCTTCGAGCCGCGCCGGTGCGCGATCCGCCAGGTCTTCGAGCTTGATGACCAGCCCTTCGATGCGGCGCGACAAGGCCTCCGAGGCTGGCTGGCCTGTCTGGCTGAGGCCATCAAGGCGCTTGGTGATCTGGGCGACATGACCATCCAGATCAACGGCCTTCATGGCCGGCAAACCGTCCATCTTGGCTGCAAGCAACTCAATCTGGCGCGACAATGAGACAAAGGCGCCGGAATCCTGCACCGGCTTGGCGCTGCGCTCTTCCTGAAGCATGGTTCGCAATTCGGAGAGCGTTGCGCCGATGCCGCCAATCTGTGTGCGATCCGCCTGCGCCTCGCGGACGCGGCCGATTTCCGCCGACATCGCCGAAAGCTGATGCCCAAGGTCGTCAAGGCGATGGCCGCCTGCAGCATTCGCAAGCACGTCACGAAGATCAGCCAGTTCGCGCGTCGCTGCGGCGAGAGCACGGCCGTCGCTGCCATGAGCCGCCATTGCATCAAGCTTCGCAGTGAGGTGGCCGAGCTCCTGCTCGATCCGGTGATAGCTCTCGCCGGATGCCGAGTCGGCCAGGCGGGTTACCTCCGCCTCGATGCGGGCCAGCGGGCGCAACATGGCATCAACCGGCATGGCGGGTGCCGGGCGATCGAGCTTGCCAGAGAGATCGCGCAGGGTCCGCTCGATGTCGCGGGTGGCAGGAGCGGCAGCCATCGAGGCGATCTCGCGGCGCAGCTGCATCATGTCGTCGCGCAGTGCATCGGTCGCATCGGGCCGCGTGCGAGCTGGCGCAGGCGCGGCGATGCGCTGGCTCAGCTGGCGCAGGTCTTCGCGCAGAGCGGCCAGTGTCGGGTCTGTCGCGCGGCGATCACGCCTGAAATCCTGGCCTTCAGCAGCCCCCACATGCGCAGTGAGCGACGCGGGCGTCTCGTCCAGATCCCGCTGGCGGGTCCGGATGTCGGAGATTGCCGATGCGACGCTCTCGCGCGACAGGGTGGGGCGGATGGTTGAAGCGCCATGGCGCATGGCTGCATCGGTTTGACGAAAGGCCGGCCGTGTGGCCTGCCGTTCGCCTGTCGCATTGCGCTCGATGTCGGAAATGCGGGTGCCCATGGTCTTGATCGCCTCGGCGATCACATGGGTGGCGCGCTCCTGCCGCTCGGCGCTGGTGCGTTCGCCGGCAGCCAGGCGGCCTTCGGTCTTTTCGATCCAGCGGGTGATCGAGTCGAGGGCGTTGGCCGTCTTTGCATTGGCATCGCGCGTGCGCTTTTCAGCGACTGCAGCTGTGGCCAAAGCGGTCTCGATGTCCTGACGGGAAAAATCGTTATGTGCGGCGGGTGCGGTATCTGTCTGGCCGCGTGACAAGCGGGACAGCCGCTCGCTCAGAGAGTCGAGATCATGGACGTCTTCAGGCAGCTCGTTGCCAACCGCGCCCACATCATCCGATTCCTCGCGAATGACGCTGTCGAGCCATTCGCCAAGCGTCATTCCGGCCCGGCGAGCAGCGGCTTTCGCGGCATCGCGCGTCCTGGGGTCTACACCCTTGACACTCCAAGGCAGAGCATTTGCCATGTCTCAATCGCCGACGGGGGCTCATTCTGGGCCCGGACGCCGCGACCCCCTTGTTGTCGCAGCGCGGTCGGATCAAAGCACATGTCACCATGCGGTTAATGCCGAAGCAGCTCTGATCCGCGATGCCGACTTTTGGCAAACAGGGTAAACAAGCGGTTAATAAAGCCG
>JAYWHQ010000040.1:0-5833 GCA_043777655.1 Allobosea sp.
TCGGCCAGCGCGCGCGGGCGGCTGGCCGCAAGGTGGCATTGACCACGACCGCGGAGCGCAATGCCGCCTTGCTGGCCATGGCAAGCGCGTTGCGCGCGAACAGTGCCGCCATCCTGGCCGCCAATGCGCTTGACCTGACCGATGCCAGAGTCGCCGGGCAGAACGCCGCCTTCCTCGATCGGCTGAAGCTGGACGAGGCGCGGCTTGACGCTGTGGCTGATGCGGTTGCCAGCGTGGCTGATCTGCCTGATCCTGTCGGCAAGGTGCTTGCCAGCTGGACACAGCCGAATGGCTTGATGTTCGAGCGCGTCGCCACGCCGCTGGGCGTCATCGCCGTCATTTTCGAAAGCCGCCCGAATGTGACTGCCGATGCTGGCGCGCTCTGCCTGAAAAGCGGCAATGCCGCCATCCTGCGCGCAGGCTCTGATAGTTTCCGCACCTCGACCGAAATCGCCCGCGCCTTGCAGGCAGGACTGGCGGAGGCGGGCCTGCCGGAAGACGCGATCCAGCTCGTGCCGACGCGCGACCGTGCTGCTGTCGGCGAAATCCTGACCGGGCTGGATGGCAACATCGATGTCGTGGTGCCGCGTGGTGGCAAGAGCCTCGTCGCGCGCGTGCAGTCTGACGCGCGCGTGCCGGTCTTTGCCCATCTCGATGGCAACTGCCATGTCTATGTTCATGCAGGTGCTGATCTGACCATGGCACGCGAGATCGTGCTGAACGCCAAGCTGCGCCGCACCGGTGTCTGTGGTGCCGCCGAGACATTGCTGGTGGACAGGTCAGTGGCTGCCACCCATCTCGCACCGCTGGTGACGATGTTGCTTGATGCGGGCTGCGCCGTGCGCGGCGACGAAGCCACCCGCGCGCTCGACCAGCGTGTGACAGCAGCCACCGAAGAAGACTGGGGCACAGAGTTTGTCGATGCCATCATCGCCTGCCGTGTGGTCGAGGGGCTCGATGAGGCCATGGCGCACATCGCGCGCTACGGCTCCAGCCACACCGAGGCGATCATCACCTCTGACACAACCGCCGCAACCCGGTTTCTGGTCGAGGTCGATTCCGCCATCGTGTTGCACAATGCCTCCACCCAATTTGCCGATGGCGGCGAGTTCGGCTTTGGCGCCGAGATCGGCATCGCCACAGGCCGCATGCATGCGCGCGGGCCCGTTGGCGTCGAGCAGCTCTGCGCCTTCAAGTATCGCGTGCATGGCGAAGGCCAGACGCGGCCGTGACGTCTGCTGATGTGCCGCCCGCCGATATTGCGTTGCCGCTCCACGCGCCCGGCCTGAAGATCGGGCTGTTTGGCGGCTCCTTCAATCCGGCCCATGACGGCCATCGGATGGCAAGCCTGACAGCCCTGCGCAAGCTGGGGCTGGACCGCATCTGGTGGCTGGTCACGCCGGGAAACCCGCTGAAGGACAACCGCGCGCTGCCCTCGCAAGCCGTGCGCATGGAGCAGGCGCGCGTGCTTGCGCACCATCCGCGCATCGTCGTCACCGGCGTCGAGGCCTCACTCAACACGCGCTATACGGCTGACACATTGCGGGCGCTGATGCGGCGCTGCCCCGGCGTGCAGTTTGTCTGGATCATGGGATCCGACAATCTCGCCTCCTTCCACCGCTGGCAGGAATGGCAGGCGATTGCCCAGATGATGCCATTTGCCATCATCGACAGGCCCGGAACCACCCACAAGGCCGTGCGCAGCCGCGCAGCGCTCAAGCTTGCCCGCAACCGCCTGGACGAGACAGACAGCCTGCTGCTCGCATCAAGCCGCGCCCCGGCCTGGATTTTCCTGCATGGCCGCCGCTCGGGCCTGTCCTCGACACAGCTTCGGGAAGCGATGTCGGCTGAACCTGAAGCCTAGACGCCAAGCGGGGCAAGCCCCTTCTCGATGCTGTTGCGGCGCGCTTCCAGAAACGGCGGCAGCGCCAGTTTCTCTCCGAGAGTCTCCATCGGCTCATCGACAGCGAAGCCCGGACCATCGGTCGCCAATTCGAACAGGATGCCATTCGGTTCGCGGAAATAGAGCGAGCGGAAATAATGCCGGTCAATCGGCCCGCTGTTGGGGTAGCGGTGTTGGGCAAGGCGCTGCGTCCAGACATCATAGGCCTCGAATGTCGGAATGCGCAGGGCAAGGTGATGCACCGCACCGGCGCCTTCCGTGCCCGGTGCCTTGTGCGGCTCCACCGCAACCTGCAGCTCTGCCGAAGGTCCGCCAGCACCAATGGCGTAGACATGAATGTCACCATCCGCGAGCGACTGATCCTTGAACTGGCCGTTCGGCTTCAAGTCCAGCAATGTCTGCAGCACCGCATCCGTCGGCTCAAGTTTTTGCACGCTGAGCACCATCGGCCCGAGCCCTCTGATCTGATGTTCCGGCGGCACTGTGCTGCGCTCCCAGACCTCGCCTTCACCTGCGCCGCCGTCATCGACCAGCATCAGCCGCTGGCCTTCCGGGTCCTCAAAATCAATCACGAGGCGGCCATTGCGCTCCGCGATCCCGCCATGAGCGATGCCAAGCGCCGTCAGATGCTGCGCCCACCACTCAAGCGCCGCCTTGCCATTGACGCGCAGGCCGGTGCGGATGATCGAACGTGTGCCGCGCCTGGCGGGCGCCACGGGCCACTGAAAAAGGGTGATGTCGCTGCCAGGCGTTGCCCGGCCATCACCATAGAAAAGATGATAGGCAGACGTGTCATCCTGGTTGACGGTGCGCTTGACCATGCGCATGCCGAGCGCCTGCGTATAGAATCGATGGTTGCCAACAGCATCGGCACAGATGGCCGTGAGGTGGTGGAGCCCGGTGAGGTGCATGTCGACGGCGTTCTTGCCAGTGGGGTTCATGGTTTGGTGATCCTGAATTGCAGCGCGAGATGGACGCCTGCCTGCAAGGCGGCGTCGTTCTGCCAGGAGATAGGTCTGCCTGCCCGCAGGTTCATCAGGCAGCGTGCATGCATCACTTTGCAGCCAAGCAAGCGGCTGGCGGGCTGTTGAAAAACGCCCAACTCACCGTCATTGCGAGGAGCAAAGCGACGAAACAACCCAGAAACGACGTTGCGACATGCCGAAACAGAGTGGTTTTAGAAAGGAAAAATCGCCTGGATTGCTTCGCTTCGCTCGCAATGACGGGTTGGGAAACGACTCTCAACAGCTTGCTAGTGTGCGGCTGCCAGCACAGCCTCGGCCCTGATCTCCTCCGTCAGTCGCGCTTTCAGCTCTGAAAACTCGGGCGATGTCTTCAGGGTGTAGTGCCGTGGATAGGGCAGGCTCACTGCCAGGTCAGCCTTGATGCGGCCCGGCCGCGCGCTCATCACGATGACGCGCGAGGCGATGAAGATCGCTTCCTCGATGTCATGGGTGACGAAGAGCACGGTCTTCTTCTCGCGCTCCCAGATGCCCAGCAGCAGCTCCTGCATCAGCGCGCGCGTCTGGTTGTCGAGCGCACCGAAGGGCTCGTCGAGCAGCAGTATGGCGGGGTCATTGGCGAGCGCGCGGGCAATCGCGGTGCGCTGCTGCATGCCGCCCGAGAGTTGCTTCGGCCAATGGTTCTCGAAGCCGCGCAGGCCCACCTTGTCGATATAGCTGGCAACGATCTGGCTGGCCTCAGCCTGCCCCATGCCCTTCTCGGTGAGGCCATAGGCAATGTTCTGCGACACGGTCAGCCAGGGAAACAGCGTGTAGCTCTGGAACACCATGCCCCGGTCGGCGCCCGGCCCGACGACCTTGCGCCCATCCAGCAGCACCTCGCCGGTGGTGGGCTTGTCCAGCCCGGCGATGATGCGCAGCAGGGTCGATTTTCCGCAGCCGGACGGCCCCAGGATCGTGACGAAATCATTGTCGCCAACCGTGAGATCGGTCGGCTCCAGCGCGCGTGTGGCTGCCCCGCCATTCAGCGCCGGAAAAACACGCGAGACTTGTTTGACGAGAAGCTTGCTCATTTTCAGATCATGCCAGTCGCCAGGGGAAAAGCTTGCGGTTGAGCCATTTGAACGCGAAATCCGAGACCAGCCCGATCAGCCCGATGATGATGATGCCGAAGATGATCTGGCCTGTGGCCAGCAGCGCCTGACTCTCCAGGATCATGTGGCCGATGCCGGAAGAGGAGCCGATAAGCTCGGCCACGATCACATAGGTCCAGGCCCAGCCCAGCACGAGCCGCAGAATCTCGGCGATCTCGGGCGCATTCATGGGGATGAGCACGCGCCGCACCACGGTGCCATCGCCGGAGCCCAGCGTGTAGGCGGCTTCCACCAGATCGCGCCGCGTGCCGCCGACAACAACAGCCACCATCAGCACAATCTGGAAGACCGAGCCGATGAAGATCACCAGCAGCTTCTGCGTTTCGCCAAGGCCAGCCCAGAGGATCAGCAGCGGGATGAAGGCCGAGGCCGGCAGGTATCGGGCAAAGGAGACAAACGGCTCGAAGAAGGCCTCGACCGGCTTGTAGGCGCCCATCAGCACGCCAAGCGGCACGGCCACGAGGGCTGCCAGCACGAAGCCGCCAACCACGCGCCAGATCGTCATGGCGATATCATGGCCGAAATTGAACTTGACCAGCAGCTCCCAGCCATCCTTCAGCATGGTGAGGGGATCGGCCAGAAAAATCTTCGAGACGAAGCCGCCAAAGGTCGCGACTGACCAGGCTGCAACGAACAACACGAAAAAGCTGATACCGAGCCCGATCTTCAGGCCAGGAGAGACAGGTTCAAGCGGACGGAACATGCAGCTTCTCTTCAGATTGTGACTTTGTGAGCAGCAGTCGCAGCGTCACCGGTGTTGGGCGTGCCCGCCGGCTCCATCAGGAGCAGATGCACTTCTTCTTCGGCGACCGGGCAATGTTCGACACCACGAGGCACGACATACATTTCACCTGGCCCGAGATGCACGTCCCCATCGCGCAGCTTGATGGTGAGGTGTCCCTTGATGACCAGAAAGAAATCATCGGTGTCAGGATGCGAATGCCATTTGAACGCACCCTGACACTTCACCACCATCACATCATTGCCGTTGTAGCTGGCGACGATCCTTGGAGACCAATGCTGCGTGAACGCCGCCAGCTTGCCGGAGAGATTGATCGCCCGGTTCACTGGATAAAGCGCGTATCGGCCAGCGCGCTCATGTCAGGCTTCGCCTTGATGATGCCAAGCTCCAGCAGCAGATCAGCCGCCTCAGCCGAGAAGGCGGCATGCGGGCCAGCAAAGAAGGCCTTGTTGGCCGCGCGATCCTGCCAGCGCAGGAAAGCGGCGGATTTGGCAAAGGCCTCACCCGTCTGCTTCACGTCAGCGCCCATGATCTCGTAGGATTTGGCCGGCTCCTTGGCGATCATCTCGACGGCCTCGAAATAGCTGTCAGCCAGCGCCTTCACGGCCTTTTCATTGGCGCCGATGAAGGTCGGCGTGCAGCCGAACGTGTCCATCACCATCGGATAATCGAGCGTCGTGGCGAGGATCTTGCCAGCCTGCGGCGCGGCACGCACAGCCGAGAGGAACGGCTCATAGGTCATGGCGACATCATTCTGACCGGCGATGAAAGCCTGCGCGGCAGGGCCGGGCTCCATGGCGACAATCGTCACGTCCTTCACCGAAAGCCCATTCTTTTTCAGGAACCAGGCGAGTGTAAAATAGGGAGCCGTACCCGGCGCCGAAGCCGCCACAGTCTTGCCCTTGATGTCGGCAATCTTGGTCACGTCGTTGCGCACGACCATGCCATCGGCGCCATAGCTCTTGTCGAGCTGGAAGAGCTGTTTGGTGGCGACGCCATTGGCGTTCCACGCGATCCAGGTTTCCACGGTTGTGGCTGCGCACTGGATATCGCCAGACTGGATGGCCAAATG